>DASXPZ010000346.1:0-2084 GCA_036493275.1 Pirellulales bacterium | reverse complement strand
GGTCTCGATCGAGCCGTCGGGTAAACAGCGACCAATCGCCACTGGCAGACGACCGGCACCACTCAGCCAACCGGCGGGCGGCCAGGTCGGCATCGCCTTTCTGCCCCGGCAGTGCTTCGAAATCGTCGGACAGGAGCTCGTCGATGGTTGCAGCCCGAACGATCAGGCGCTCAAAAAAAGCATCCACGCGGTATCTCCCCTCGACGCCCTGCAATCAGGAACAAACCGTGGCCATTTTTATTGCCCAAGAGGCCCATGTCATGTCCTGCTGGAGCCCGTCCTTGAACCCGCCGCCAACCATCACCTCACTATGCCGCGGCTTGGCTGAACTGGTATAGCCGCCATGCTGGTCAACGGGCTGCCGCACCGCCGCGGCCATTTCCGGGACAGCGAGCCATCGGCAGCATTTGTCGGACCATCGCGGTGGATGGAAAGAATGAGACTTTACACCGACAAAAACGGCATGTTAAATTCTGGTGCAGCCGCCACTATCAATTGATCCATTGCTGACTGGCGGGCCGCGTCAGCGTGGGAGGAGCGTTCCACATGAACTATTCTAGCGCTACCATTGAGACGACCCTCGACAAGGCTGACGACGATATCCTGACCTTCGCAGTCTCCGACGAAGCATTGGAAGCTGCTGCGGGCACTGAGCTGGGTCTACTGGTGACGGCATACGGAACTTCAGTTTGCAGGGACTGCAACTGACCGTTTGATTTTTATCGGAGCAAAGGAAGCTGCTCGCCTGCTGTTGACTGGCGAGCGGCTTCTTTTTTTGTGCTGCTGAGGGCGTCGGCCGCGGCCTATGTGCCGCTCGCGCTGATCTATTCGCCCTGGACCTAGTCGGATTGTTTCGCGTTCCGGCGGCTGGGTGACACCGTCTACTTCTGCGCCGGAAATTAATTGACGACCTTGATCGACGGAATATCGAGCGACTTTGCCCCGCTTTCGAAATGCCTGACATACATTTGACCGATCCCGCGCGTGCAGGCTGCGGCCGCGATTGAACAAACCGCGGCACCGATGAAATAGCTGCCCGGGACGATATACAACAGCGATGACGACGTTAGCACGCCGGCCCCCGTGGGCATGGCACCGCCCATCAGGCCCACCACGATGGCGCGGGCGCGGGCGCGCTGGAACGGTACTTCGTAAAGCGCGCTCAGTGCCTTGACCATACGCACGATGATGGCAGCCATGCTGGCAACATTCACGATCGGCAGCGGAACGATGCCACCAATCGCCGAGTAAGTCGTGTGACGCTCCACAATCATATCGGCGCGCAATCGCCGGTTCGTATCATCGACTTCGACGCGCGTTGCTGACTGGCGAGCCGGCGCGTCTCCATCAGGAGCAAGGAAGACCTCCGGGGCGGCCGTCACCTTGATGACATCGGCCGCAGGAGCCGGGCGAACATCTGCCCCTCCGTCATGGGGCCGTTCACTGGCGTGCCCGGTCCGGCCCGCAACGCTCTGCTGCCTCGTCGATCCACGCGCGGGACGGGCTTCCGACCGCTCGTCGGTCGCGCTCCTGATGGCCTTGGGGAGTTTTTTCATGGCCGCGCTCACGCCGCCTTTTTGACGCCGAGGACGCCGTCGACTTCGTTCGCAATCGCAGCGATTTCGCGCGAGGCAGGTCCCTTCCTATTGAGAAGGCTCGGCGTTGCCCCCCACAGCGCCGCCTCAGGATAGATGACGCGGCTCGTCATCTCACTGTCGAGTACGGGGAAGCCGGCCTCGGCAAGTTCGGTTCGGATATGCTTGGCGATCACCGAGTCGCGCGTCGTCTGCGTCAGCACGCACCTGTAGATAGGGCGTCGCCCGCTGGCGCCATCGATGAGGATGTGGAGTGTGTCCAGCATCCGGTCGACGTCGAACGGAGAGGGCCTGACCGGGACAAGGACAAAATCAGTCGTGCCAAGGCACGAGAGAGTCGACTCGGAACGGAAGCCCGGCGTGTCGATGATGACAGGGCCCCTCGACGCGTATTGCTGCGCCGTCTTCCAGGCCGTCGCCGACGCGTCCTCCACGACGGGCACGCCCGCCAAAGCCTGCTCGCGCGCCGCCAGCCGCAGGATCGAGCGC
>DASXPZ010000345.1:0-3627 GCA_036493275.1 Pirellulales bacterium | reverse complement strand
CGAAGTGGCCTTTGGGCTGGAAAACCTCTGTCTGCCGGAAGCCGAGATCGAAGAGCGCGTAAACCACTGGTTGGCCAGGTTCGAACTGGAAGCGGTGCGCGATCAGGCCAACAACACGCTCTCCGGGGGGCAGAAACAGCGATTGATGCTAGCCAGCATTCTGGCCATGGGTCCGCGACTGCTGCTACTCGACGAACCCTTGGCGCAGCTCGACGCGGCGGGTGTCGCCGAATTGCTCGACGAACTCGATCGACTGCGAGCGACGGGTCTGATCGTGGTTGTCGCGGAGCACCGTCTTGATGAGTTGCTTCGCCGAGCGGATCGACTGCTGATTCTTGCCGGCGGGCGAATCATTTCCGATAGTTCGTCCAAAGGCGCCGAGGCAACCGCGGCTCTTGTCCAAGCCGATCTTGCGCCGCCGACGCCCCAGCCAGTTTTCATCGCGCGCAGCACAGCACCCTCATCCGCCGAGTTTATCGTGAGGATCAATGGCCTGACGTTTCGCTGGCCGGGTAAGGCCGAAGCTCTGTGGTCCGACGTCCGCTTCGATATCCATCCCGGCGAATGCGTGGCGCTCGTCGGCCCAAACGGATCGGGCAAAACTACGCTCCTCTCGGCGCTGGCCGGTTTACTTCGCCCCGCAGCCGGACAGGTGGAATGGAGCGAGGCGCCGCGAGGGTCATCGTCGATAGGACTCACGCCGCAGAACCCCGATCTGGCCCTCTTCTGCCGAACCGTCGGAGAAGAACTGGCTTTCGGTCCGCAACAATTGAATCTACCCGCAAGCGAAATTGAACAGCGCGTATCGCAGGCGGCCGAAGCGCTCTCGATCGACGATCTGCTCGATCAGGCGCCGCTCGCGCTGAGCCAGGGTCAACGCTTGCGGGTAGCCGTCGCCGCCGCGCTGACGCTTCATCCCAGGCTGCTGTTGCTAGACGAGCCGTCGACCGGACAAGACCCGCGGCATGTCGGCCGCTTGTTGACGGCGGTCCGGGGTTACGTCGCGTCGGGGGACGTTGGCGCGGTGTTGTTTTCGACGCACGATCCCCGTCTGGTCGAACGCTACGCTACGCGCGTGCTGGCCGTGGCCGAGGGAAAGCTGCTGGCCGACTGTGCGCCGGTCGTGCTCTTCGCAAACGAAGGGCTCCTTTCGCGCGCCGGATTGCGCGCGACGTCTCGCCGGCTTCAATCGACGACAGCGCCGGTCGCGCGGTTGGCGAGGCCGCCACGATGAACGGGCTCGGCTGGTTAGAAATGAACGATCGCTCGTGGCTCGCCCGTCGCGATCCGCGCCTGAAACTTGCCTGGCTGGCGGTCCTGTCGCTGGCGAGCGTGCTGATCGAGTCTCGCGAAGGACTCTATTTATTGTTTGCCGTGGCACTATTGGTTGCGATCTGCTTGCGGCTGACCGCACGAACGTGGATCGTGATCGGAGCGATTCTGACGACGACGGCCTGGGGGACCGTCTTCAGCCAGGCGCTGTTCTTCATCGGCGATCGCTCGACGCCGCACATTACCTTGATAGCGCCGCGCACCGTGGGAACTTTCGAATTCTCAGGCCTGCAATTGTGGCGCGATGGCGCGATGTTCGGCCTGCTGCAATCGCTGCGGCTGTTGGCGGTCACGCTGGCCGGGCTTTCGGTGTGTCTTTCGACTGGTCCGCAGCGACTGTTGGCGGCCCTGGTCGCCGTCCGCGTGCCGATGGCGGTCAGCTTCATGGCGATCGCTGCACTGCGCTTTTTGCCGACGATCGTAGGAGAATGGGCCACGGTGCGTCGCTCCTGTCGGCTGCGCGGCTATCGCCCGCAACCGTGGCGCGCCCCCTGGAAAACTGCCAGTATGGAGATGGCGCTGTTGGCTCCGGTCGTTGCGGCATCGCTCCGGCGGGCGGCGACATTGGCCACGTCGCTTGCCAGCCGCGGCTTCGACGCCACGCGCCCGCGCACGACCTATCCTGCGCTGCGGATGACGTCGGCCGATCTGACGCTGTTTTTGGTGCTGGTTGCCATGGCCGTGGCGCTCTCAACGCTCAAATCATTCCACTGGCTGGCGGTGGCAAGATACGTTTGCCTCTCGGGATTCGAGCCGTTTTACGACTGGATCAGCCGCTGGCTTTGAATCCACGGCGCCTGGCGACCGCCCACGCTTCGCGTCATCGCGTGATCGTCGTTCCAGCGGTCACGCCTCCCCAGGCCGTTTGCAGGTCCCGGAGCTGATCTTGCCGCAAATCGGCTGGGGCGTCGGGAGAGAAGCGCTCGGCTGCGGGCCAGAGACGGGTGAGCTGCTGCGCCGCTTGACTGCGCGTCGGCTCCGGCGCGTCGGACATGGCCGTCAGCAAGATCGGTCCGGCTTGCGGAAGCGACCAGTAGCCGACCGCCTCGACCACGCCGTAGCGAACTTCGGCGTTCGAGTCGGCCAGTAATTGGCGAGCCACGCCGGAGCCGCGCTCCGTCGGAAAACGCGCCAATTCTCGGGCGACGTTGCGCCGCACCTTCCAGCTAGGATCTTTGGCGGCGACAAAAACCGCCGCTTCGTCGCCGATTGTCGCCAGCGCGGCGACCGCCGCGGCGCGCACCGCTTCCGAATCGTGAACGGCCAGTCGACCGAGCGCCCGCTGGGAGGCTTCTCCTCCCAGCACGCCCAATCCGGCGATACCCGTCAACTGCACGCTGAGATGGACGTCGCCGAGCGCCGCCAGGCAATACTCTTGCGCCTGCGGATGACGCCTTGCCACCAGGCAATCGAGCACGGCCGCGCGAACTTGAGGATGAGAATCCGCCCGCATCGCGATCAGCTCTCGCGGCAGCTCGGCGCGCGCGTCGGAGGCAAAGCCTTCGATCGCGGCCTGGCGGACCTCGCCCGATGCGCTCTTCAATCCGGCGGCGAGTTGCGGGCAATCGGCCGCGTCGACTTGCCTCCCCAACGATCGGAGCAACTCGCCGTGCAGCTCGGGCGAATATTGGGGAGCGGCCGGGTCGCCATACTCCGTGATCAATTCGGCCAACGCAATCGACGCCAAGACCGAGTCAGGGCGACCGAGCGCCTCGGCCGAGGCGCAGCGCAGCGAGAGCCTGAGCGTGGCGTCGCGAACCGACTCGATCAGCGCCAGGTCAGCCACCGAGTCATCGGCGCGGGCTAACAGAATGGCGGCGTTGGCGCTGACCACGGGGTCATCGCTTGATAAAAGCTTCATCAGATCGGCCCGCTTGTCGGCCGGCGCCAGGGCCAACTCGTCGAGCCCTGCGTGGCTCCAACGGTACGAGGCGCGAGGAGCGCCGGGAACCGTTTCTGCTTCGACGGTCCAGTTGTCCTCGAGCAGCACTAAGAGGGCGTCGGCCTCGGCGTCGCTGGTAGGTTCCGCCTGAGTCTTCGGCCGGGAGGAATTGTCCGACTCCGTTGTTTTGTCCGCGCTTACGCTCTCGTCCTCTTTTGTGCTCCCTTTGGATTCAGCCAGGTCTGCGGACTTTGCTTGTGGCGGCTTGGCGCTACGGTCTGCTCCCAGCGCTGAAAGATCGCTGGGAGAGTCAAGCGAGCGGCAGCCCCCCGTCGCGCAGAGCGCGGCGGCAGCCACGACCAGCGCGCAGGCGCCTTTCAGGGTAAGTTTCGGCAACAAACGCATGGCAAATC
>DASXPZ010000344.1:0-1619 GCA_036493275.1 Pirellulales bacterium | reverse complement strand
GGGGTCGGAAAATTTTCACTATTTTGTTACTGAGCTTCGACGAGCGCGATGTAGCCTCGCTTCGAAGCGGAGGGCGAGATGACATCTCCACATACGATCGAGCGACAGCGCGGCGCCAAGGAAGCAAGCCAGCAACTCGGTGTTCTTCGGGAGAGGTGGCCGCTGGCGTTCCCGGTCCAAAGTCGAGACGTTCGCCCGCTGGCGCTGGGCACTGTCGGCCAGATCGCCGAGGCAATGGGCTGGTCAGTCCCCTACACAATCGGCGTGCTCACCTACTGGAAGATGGCGCCGGTGTATTGCCAATCCGTGCTTGCCCATGATCAGCGCATCACCCTTGAGGGAGCGCCGGCCGAGACGGTCGACGCCGAGGCAAAGGGTTTGGCGGCCAAGCAGTTGGCGAAACTGGCGGCACGTAACGCCGCGAAGGAGACCGCGGCCGCCAAGGTAACGGCGAAGCCGCTAACCGCCACGCCCACGCAATTGCGCGATCGGGTGCGTGCAGGTTTGTTGCGCCGGAAATAACATAGGCCGGGGTGATGCAAGTGTTCGCAGGTTATAATTCGCAGGTCGCGTTGGACGCTCGCGGCTTCCGACCGTTTCGGTCGCAACGCCGAAGCTGTCCCCACCGCCCGATCTCGTTGGTGACACAAGAGCCACTGTGGCGCAGAAACGGCACGCCATCCATAAGATGAAAAAGCCCCGCCGGAGCGGGGCAAGTCAGTGACAGACTTCAACCGTCGTACAGGGACGACGGCATTGGTCAACCAACGAATGCCAGTTGAGTTCCAACAGATGCAGCACGAAATGAAAGGCTGGACGGAGTGAGTCCGCGCGCCAATAACTCAAATTTGCAGACGAATGCAAACGGGGGTAAGGCCCCCCTTAAGACTGGCTTCCGACCGAGCAGTCCCTCTGCTCTCGCGTGGCTCGATCCAACCCCCTTTCTGATGAGGTTGAAGGGGCTACGCGGATGGCGGCCCGGTCAGCCGGCGTCACCGGCCGGTTCGGTCGCCCTGGGTTTGCGCTTGCGCCGCTTGACGTTGGCGACCGTGCCGCCAGGAATGTGGATCGTGTCACTCGCGATGGTGGCCTCGCTCTGATGGCGCGGCGGGGCTTCCAGATCGTGGGGCTCGTCCTCGCGCTCGACGTGGGATTCGGAAGCCGGCTTGACCTCGGTGGTCTGCGCGGCGGCCTCGGTCGTCCTGGGCGTGCGCCTGCGCGACTCGACCGTCCCGATGCCAAGTACCTTCTCAGCAAGCGCCCTCATCTCCTTCAGGCGCTCGGACCTGGGAAGAAGAAGAAGCCTATCGGCGTAGGCGTTACGGCTGTCTTCCAGGCCCGGCTGTGAGACGACAACCAGGTCGTCCGATACTTCGGCCGTGCGCGCACCGGCCAGCTCTTCCTCAAGCTCGGCGACCCGAGCTTGCAGCTCGCTGACCTGCAGGCGTTTCTGGCAAACACGCCGAAGCGATTTCATAAGCAATGTCCCAGCGACAATCGAGTTTGAAGCTACGATGCAGGTCCGACTCGGACCCACTGTCATCAATGCGTCAGCGTCACGAAAAAAGCGACTCTTTAGCCTGGATTTCTCAAACTCCATCTTTATGGCGCCGCATGAA
>DASXPZ010000343.1:0-1606 GCA_036493275.1 Pirellulales bacterium | reverse complement strand
CGAGGCCCCAATGCTGGCCGGCGACTTCAAAGCCGTCGCAATAGGGGCAGGGCACGATGGACTTGCCCCAGCCTTCGGCAAAGCCCGCAACATCAGGCATCTGGTCGATGACGCCATAGCTCAGGATCAGGCGGCGCGCCGGGAGGGTTTCGCCATCCTCAGTAGCGACGGCGAAATCGTCGATCGCGCCGGAGACGCTTTCGGCCCGGGCCTTGATCAGCCTGATCGTGGGATAACGCTCCAGCTGCTGCCGCGCCTCGGCCAGGATTGCCAACGGTGGCTTGTGATCGTGGCCGAGCAGGCCATGCGAATGGCTGGCGAAGCGGTTGCGCGGCTGGCCGGTCTCGAGAACGGTGACCTCGCGGCGGGCACGGCCGAGCTGCAGGGCCGCAGCGAGACCGGCAAAGCTTCCGCCGATGATGATGACGTCATCCATGGAAATGGGCTCCGTGTTGTGGATGAAGCGCACAACGACTTGCATTTAAAATACTACATGGTATCGTAATGCTAAATTACGATACTGTCAAGGACTGGAATTGTTGTGACTGAAACCAGCCAAGGCCGGCGCGGCCGGCCCGCCAACGAGGCGCTTGGCCAAACGATCGTCGACGCCGCGTGCGAGCTTTTTGACGAACTGGGTTTTCATGGAACGACATTGGACATGGTCGCTCAGCGGGCGAAGATATCCAAGCTCAGCATCTACCGGCACTTCGAGAACAAGGAGGCCCTGTTCAGCGCGGCCTTTGCGGCCCGCTGCCATCAGTTAATACCACAGGCCCTTTTTGAAGACGTCGACGGTTCGGCCGAAGATCAGCTCATGGTGGTGGGATCATCCCTGCTTCGCACGCTGTTGCGCCCGGGCGTCCGCAGTGTCGAAGCCATGGTCATGACCGACACGACGAATCAACAGGCGTTGAGCAAGCTCCATTACGAAGCCGGAGCCGCCCACATCATCGCTCAAGTCGAGGCCCTGTTGCGCCAGTTGCACGCGAAGGCGGTTCTGGACGTGCCCGATCCTCTCCGGTCCGCCCGCTTGTTTGCCGCGCTTTTCAAAGGATGCGATCTCCTGATGATAGCACGCTTCGATCAGGCGAGAGCAGAGGACGACAACGAAATCGAATCCTATTGCCGATCGGCCGTCGCCATGTTCATCGCCGCGCACGGTGGCAACGACCACGCGGGCGGATAGCCTAGACAAGGATCCTCGATGTTCTGACACTCTGGAAGCAGGACTATCGAGATCGAAGAGTATGGGAGAAATTGCACGCTGGCGCGCAGCATCGCGCCATGGCGTAGATAGAGGCGGTGGCTCCCCGGGCTGGATTCGAACCAGCGACCATTCGATTAACAGTCGAATGCTCTACCACTGAGCTACCGAGGAACAGGCGAACAATCGTTCACGAGCGGGCGGCGTATAACAAAGCCTCCGAGGCTTGCAAAGCACCAATTCGCCGGATTCTGGCCTGTCGTCATGCCGGGCGGATTCTTGCCCGGAAAGCCTTGCGCCGCAGAGATGTGGCGGTTCCTGGCGTCGCGATGAACCCCCGGAGCGAGCGGTTGGTTTCCCAATTCGAACAACTTCCGGCGTAGCGGTGACTGCCAATTC
>DASXPZ010000342.1:0-3682 GCA_036493275.1 Pirellulales bacterium | reverse complement strand
GAGAACTCTTGACAGCGCGTACTCCGCTGCCGGCGCGATCGCAAAGACGCTGTGGGCGCCATCACTCCCATTCGAGAGCCGGCCTGTCACGCGCCGGTTTCTACCTTCTGCCGTAGTTCTCATCCTGGCAGTCTGGAGAACCTAGCAAGGGCAACGTAGAATCCTCGTCGAGTTCCTCTTCACCAGCGGCTCGTGGCAAAACTGCCTGCTGAGCGCTGAATGCCGATATTGGAACGTGGCGACCATTGGCGATTGCAAATTCACCGGGGCAATCACCGCGTAGAAGTGAGCTCCGCTATGAACACGATCATGGCGCTCGTGACAATTACGACCTGCTGCTTGTTGGCCGACGAGCAAGCAGTCAAGCAAGGTTCCGCCGGCGCGAAGTTTCCCAGCGCTGCGGCGCAAAAGGCGCCTCTCCTCGTCACGCCGAGCGCGAGCGCCACCAAGCCGCGAAAGACGCGCGTCGTGTTGATCACTGATCCCGACTCGGATCGTTCAACCTCAGAACTGGAGCGACTGAGCCGGCCGGGTGGCGACTTCGAGCAGTTGCGCGGCCGCGGCTGGAAGATCGGCCCTGGGCCTGAGAACCATTTGCAAATCATCGACCGCCAGCAGGCCGCTGCCCTGGTGACAAAACTCGCCCCGCGCGAGTTTCCCGCCGTGGCGTGCATTGAGGGAGAGGAGATCGTCCGTTCGTTCCGCGCGGGCTGCACCACGCCCCTCGACATGTGGACGTTCGGCTGGCTGCACAAAGGAATCGACGAGCGGCCGCCGGGCGTTGTGCCGGAAGCAGCCCGCGTCGAGACGACCGGCCATTTTCCGCTGCGCGGCAATCACTGGACAATCGACGGCGACGCCAACCCGCCGCGCGCAATCGTCATCAGCCACTTGCACGGCGGCTTCCACGGCGGCCAGTTGTCTTCCACTTGGGAGATTGAGAAATGGTCATATGAGGAGCTCCGCTCGGTGCATGATTATCTGCATGAGCGCTACGGCGGCGGCGTATCCCATGCGTCTTCGTCGCGCTCGCGTTCCTCCAATCGCAGCACGAGCCAGTTCAGCGCCGGCCGAAAGACGTTGGGTCATTAGCCCAGATGATGCGCGCACACCCACCAACCCGAAGCGCCAGCGAGGGCTCTTCCGAAGCGTGGCAGCAAGAGAAAATCGGGCCTCTCGACAGAGGGCAGAACGCGCGATGCGTGGCCAGAGCTGCTGGGCTGCGAAGACGAAGAACCCTAGCTGGCGCGGCGGGTTAGTATGGGGATGATGGATTCCCTCCTATGGCGCCACGCTTTCAGTTCACTCCGGGCAGGCTGTTTGCGGCGATAACCTGCCCGGCGCCGCAGCGTGTCTGCGGTTTCTGTTCGTCGAACCGCGGTTGATCGGCCTGTTGGCCCTTCTGGCAGGCGTGGCTCTGATAGTCTGCGCCGCGGCCGTGCTGGCGAAAGGGAGAGAGGGCTTTGTGATGGCGCTGGTAATTTGTTTCGTGAGCGTTGGGCTGTGCCTATTCGTTTACCTGTTCTTCTATTTTCTCTTCGTCGATGTCCCGCAAGACCTGCGCCGCCAACGCGGCCGCCGACGGGTGCTCACCTCGCAGGCGGCGGACATGTCGCCAGGGGCGCAGGAAGCGGCCATTCGCCTGCTGCATTGAGTTACGCTTGGCCGCCACGCTATGCTGTTTGGCATGGCAGCCCCCAACCCATCTCGCCGCCGCTGGTATCAGTTCTCGCTCGCCACGATGTAGGGTCTCAGAATGACCAGGAAACGAAAGCAGAAAAAGCGAGACGAGCAGCGGCTTGGGACGCAGAAACGGGCAAGCCGTATCGCGCACGGAATTGTAATTCCCGAAGGAGCAATTCCCGCCGATCTTGAAAAGCAGGCTTCGAATAATACCTACTCACCTCTTCTCTATTACGTCGATCAGCCATTCACCTGTGTTGACTGCGGCTCCGAGGAAGTTTGGACCGCCACACAACAAAGGTGGTATTACGAAGTCGCAAAGGGGCCTATCTATGCCAGGGCGATTCGCTGCCGACCGTGTCGAACAAGGTTCCGCGAGCAGAAGGGGTTGTCCCGCGTAAAGAAACCGCCAGCACCACAATCTTAAGGCACTACCGCCGATAGCGATCAACTTTTTCCTAGGACGCTACCCCAACTTACCCCGGCTTGACAATCCGGCGGTTAGTTCCTTACAGTCATGTACTTGCGATCATTCCAGTCGGCCGGCTTTTAGTCCCTTGCGGACAGTCTTGCCGGGCCGCGCCCTTTCACCGCCCCATCGGATTTCGACCATGGCCGTACCAAAACGCCGACAATCGAACGCTCGGACCGGCACCCGCCGCGCTCACGATTTCAAGACACCGCCGCAGCTCCACTACTGCCCACAATGCAGCACCGCGGTCCCGTCGCACGTGATCTGCCCGAACTGCGGATACTACATGGGGCGCGTGATCGTCACGCCGCAAGAATAATCGTTCAGATTCTCGCAACTTCAGGCGGCGAGATGAACTTGCGATCGCGGTGAGGAAGGAATCGCGCTACCGGATGGTTGCTTTGACCGGTGCTTTGCGCAAGTGCGACCGCACTATTGCTGCGACACAGCTTGAGTGTGGGATGAGGCTTGTCCTAACTCTAAGGCATTGCTGGACAAGCCGGCAGTGGCGCACAAGAAGAGCTTGCAGTTAGATTGGATAGGCGCGCGGCTACGAGGGAAGGGTCTGTGCCTGTGTCGAAGATCGCATTTCTATTTCCGGGCCAAGGCGCGCAGAGCGTCGGCATGGGGCAAGCCCTGGCTGAATCGCTGCCGGCGGCGCGCGAGCTTTACGATCGGGCCGGCGAAATCCTCGGCTTCGACCTGGCCAAGCTCTGCTTCGAAGGGCCGGCCGAAGAGCTCGATAGCACCATCTACAGCCAGCCGGCCTTGTTTGTCACCAGCCTGGCCGCCGTCGAGGCGCTGCGGGCTGAATCGCCCGACGTTGTCCTGTCGTGCGAAGCGGCCGCGGGGTTGAGCCTGGGGGAATACCCGGCGCTCGTCTTTGCCGGCGTGCTCGATTTCGAAGACGGGCTGCGGCTCGTTCAATTGCGCGGCGCCGCCATGCAAGACGCGGCCGACGCCGTCCCCAGCGGCATGGTCAGCATCCTGGGGATGGAGCGCGTGCAGGTGCAAAGCGTGGTCGATCAGGCCCGCGGCGCCGACGTACTCGAAATCGCCAACATGCTTTGCCCTGGCAACATCGTAATCTCGGGAACGAACGCGGCTTGCGAACGGGCGGCCGAGTTGGCCGAAAAATCGGGTGCTATGAAAGCAGTCCCGCTGGCCGTAGCCGGCGCGTTTCACACGCGGATCATGGAACCGGCCTTATCGCGGCTTTCGGCCGGGCTGGCCAAGGTCAAGATGCACGATCCGAAGATTCCGGTCGTCTCGAACGTCGACGCCCGCCCCCATTCGAATCCCGAAGAAATCCGCGCGCTGTTGGTCAAACAGGTGGTCAACCCGGTCCGCTGGGAAGACTCGATGCGTTATCTGATAGACGGGGGCTTCCAACAGTTTTACGAAGTCGGGCCGGGCCGAGTCTTGCGCGGTTTGCTGCGGCGGATCGATCGCAACGCCACCTGTCAGAGCGTGATGGGCTGAGTTGAGGCGGATTTTTCCGATCGGCCTTTTTCTGTCGGCGCAGTT
>DASXPZ010000341.1:0-2076 GCA_036493275.1 Pirellulales bacterium | reverse complement strand
GAACGGACCAACTTCAGGCGGAATATGCAGGCGGGGCAATTAGTCGCAACGATTGCAGCAAGCGCCGAACTTCACCCCGTTGATGCCCAGCCCCGCGCTGAATCCCTGAACCTGTTGGCGCGCCATTTTCCGACAAGTTCGTGAAGAAATCGCAAATTCCGCTTGCAAGCGCTCTGGCCTGACCCCGCGATGGGCTTCTCAAGGAGCCTTGGGAGTGCACGCGTCGCCGCATCGATCGCCGGCGACGCCTGTTCCGCAGAGAGGAACCTGCGGACCCCATGCGAGTTGCCAACCGTCGTTCTTTTGCGCGCTGGAGGCTCCTTGAACCGTCGGCATTTTTTGCAGGCTGCAGCGTCCTTGCCGCTGGTCTCATCCGGCGCGTCCGGGTTGGTTTCGGCTGCGCGAGCGCAGACGACTGCGTTCGACCGATCGATTGTCCGGCAGCTCGCCCGCGATGCGGCCAGCAAGCCATACAAGGCGCCCGACACCAAGCTGCCCGATAACTTCAAGAACCTCGATTACGACCACTATCGGCAGATACGTTTCCTGCCTGAACACGCGCTGTGGCGCGACGAGAAACTTCCATTTCAGGTGCAGTTCTTCCATCGCGGTTTCTTCTACGCGCCGCGCGTGGACATTTACGAAGTCGCGAACGGCCAGGCGACAAGGATTGCATACCGTCCGGAGGATTTTTCCTTCGGCAGCAACTCGCCGCCGCCTCCCAACACGGATTTGGGCTTCGCCGGCTTTCGAATTCACGCGCCGATCAACCGGCCCGACTACTACGATGAAGTTTGCGTGTTCCTGGGCGCGAGCTACTTCCGTGCCGTCGCCAAGGGAGAGATCTACGGATTGTCGGCGCGGGGCCTTGCGATCAACACCGGTGAAGCCAAAGGCGAAGAATTCCCGCTGTTCAAAACGTTCTGGATCGAGAAGCCGACCGCAAATGCCAATTCAATCGTGGTGCATGCCCTGCTCGACAGCGAGAGCACGACGGCGGCCTATCGTTTTACGATACGGCCGGGCGAGACCACGGTGTTTGATGTCGAAATGGCCATCTACCCGCGCGTCGCTCTCGATCATGCCGGGCTGGCGCCGATGACCAGCATGTTCTTCTTCGGACCGAATGATCGCGTTGACGTCGATGACTTCCGTCCCTCGGTGCATGATTCAGACGGGATCGCGATCTATAACGGTCGCGGCGAGGAATTATGGCGCCCGCTGAGCAACCCCCGTGATCTGCAGATCAGCACGTTCGCCGATCTCAACCCTCGTGGCTTCGGTTTGATGCAGCGGGAAAAAAGATTTCTCGCATATGAAGATATTGAATCGAGTTTCGAGAAGCGGCCGAGCCTGTGGGCCGAGCCGATCGGAGACTGGGGCGAGGGTTCGGTCCAGCTAGTTGAAATTCCGACCAAGGAAGAAATCCACGACAATATTGCCGGGTTTTGGCGGCCGAAGAATCCGTTGCAGGCAAAGGGTGAGCACACGTTTACTTACCGACTGCATTGGGGTCCGGATGCGCCAAAATCTTCCGCGCTGGCGCGGTTCTCAAGAACCGCCGTGGGCGCAAAAGGTGACGACACCAGGATTTTCGTGCTCGACCTGATCGGTGACCGTCTCAAGTCAGTCGATGCCAACAGCATACGAGGCAGCGTCAGCGCCGAGAAAATCGAAATCAAGAACATTGTCACCCAACCAAATCCGGCGATCGGCGGCTGGCGGCTGAATTTCGAGGTGTCTGTCAAGGAAAAGGCGCCAATCGAATTACGCGCATCGCTGATGCAAGGCAACGACGCCATCTCGGAGGTGTGGGTCTATCGATGGACACCCTGACGCAACAGTCTCTGTCGCATGGCAGCGCGCGAGAGCCGTTCCTTCCGGCGGAATCGCCGCTGCCGATGTCGACGCAGCAATTGAGCAGCTTTGAGCCAAGCAAGGGCGAGGCCAGCGCCGCCCTGACTTCGACGCCGTTTCGACGTGCCTGCATCTTCGCCGGCACCGGAGTGCTGACCGCCGGCGGCTGCTACGAAATGTACGAAGTGCTCCAGGTTGGCGGCGTTACGGTTCTCGAAT
>DASXPZ010000340.1:0-3153 GCA_036493275.1 Pirellulales bacterium | reverse complement strand
TGGGTGGTGGAGGCGGTTCCATTCTGGCGCCGCGAATATGTATCTTCGCCAGGCTGCAAGTCCTAGGCGCCCTGGCGGTTCGAAGGCGGAGAAAGTCGGAGACAAACCGTGAACTACATCACAAGTCTTGAGTCTCGGCTGTCGTCGTTCGACGACGTCTTGGAACGTCGCCACTGGTTGCAACACGCGATCGAGCACTCGGCGCATCTGCTCCCGACACAAGCTCCGATCCGCGTTTTCGTCCATCACAATACGCTGCACGCGTTCGAGGATCTGACCTTCGACGAGGCGGTGCAGCAGGGGACGGTGACGTTCGGCTGCCACGCCTATCTGCCGGAAGATCAGTTTCGACAAAAGGTCGCCGAAGGGAGAATTCTTCCGCAGGATCTGGCCGCCGAGCTCGCGGAAGAGCTTGGCGATGACGTCGATCATTTGATCGGTTATCTGGGAACTCGTTTTCATTTGCGGCTCGCCATGCTGCAACATCCGCTCCGCATGGGTCCCGACGCCGAGCTGCGCTGGCTGCTGAGCGAAACCGACGCCCTGCGCAAATTTCGCAGCGAGACTTCGGCGGACGTCCGCGAGCAGATGATCGCAGACACTCGGCGCTGGGTGATGCGCGACCTGCTCCACAATGAAGCGGCGAACGATCCCAGCATGCGCGGCGCGGTCAAGGCGCTCTTCCGGCGTTTTGACTCGTCGAAGATCGAACAATGGACTCCGGCCGTTTGGGAAGCGTTCACTCTCAGCCTGTTGTGGCACACCTGCCGAGCCGGCGTGCATGGCGTCCGCCGATTTGCACCGCCGGCCGCGCCCGCCATTCGCGCCCGCTCGTTGCTGCTCGACGTAACCGGCAAAGACACGGACCGGATGCTGAATGAAGTGCTGATCCGTTTTTGCGCCTCGTTCCTCGACCAGGGAATGGCAAGTTGGCGATTGCCCGATTGCGAACGGGGCTTTCTGCGAGCCTGGACTCACCTCTATCGCGACAGCCATCCGGTCGACGGTTGGATGCGCGGATTGCCCGCCGAGCTGCGACGAATCGAACGATTGGGCTTGGAGCCGCTCGACGTCATCGACGAATGTTTGACGGATCTCGGCGTCGCGCATTCAGAGCGCGAGGAATATCTCACGCAAACGTTGCTGGCGCTGCCGGGCTGGGCCGGCATGATCTGGCAGTTGGAGACGAACACCGAGTGGGCGGTCCATCCGGCGCCGGCCGGTTCGCTGGTCGAATACGTCGCCGTGCGCTTAATTCTCGAACGATTGGCGCTGGCTCACACCGCGCAAGATCTGTTGGGCGATTCCGGCCCGTTGAATGAGCTGCATAGCCGGCTGCAAGACAAGCTGGCCAATAGTCCGCGCGTCAGCGTCGACCAGCGCGCCTTCGTGGTGTTTCAACTCGCTCAGATTTTGGGGTGGAAGCCCGCGACGTTGCATGCTCAGTCGAAGGGGGAGTGGGCGAACCTGGTGGAAGAAATCGAGATGTTCGCCGGGCCACAGCGACGGCGGATTTATCATTTGGCCTTCGAGCGCCGCTACCGTACCCGCGCGCTCGACGCGTTCATCGCGCACACGCCGCGCAACACGCCGGTCGTCGATCGACCCTACTTCCAACTCATAACTTGTCTCGACGAGCGTGAAGAATCGTTCCGCCGTCACCTGGAGGAGGCTGCTCCGCGTTGTGAGACATTTGGCGTCGCAGGTTTTTTTGGCGTGGCTATGTATTACCGTGGCGCCGCTGACGCGCAGTATGTGCCTCTTTGCCCCATCGTGGTGAAACCGAAGCACTACGTGCAGGAAGAGGTGGTCTATTCGTTCGAAGGGTCGAATCGTCGCCGGGCCGAAACGCGACGCGCGCTGGGTCGGACCGGGCACTGGCTACACACCAGCAGCCGCTCCGTGATCCGCGGCGCCGTGACGGCGATTTTCGGCGCCCTGGCGTCGATTCCGCTCGTGGCGCGCGTGCTGTTTCCCCGCTTGACGGCCAAAATTCGCGGTGCCTGCGCCAGCATTGTCCAACCGCCGCCGATGACGCGGCAATTGCTCGAGCGGGGCGAACCGACCCCCGGTCCGGATCTCGGCCATCTCGGCTATTCGGTCGAAGAAATGGTCGATATCGTTCAGCGCGTGCTTACGGACATCGGGTTGACGGCGAAGTTCGCCCGCATTCTCTTCATCCTGGGACATGGCTCATCGAGCCTCAACAATCCGCATGCCTCGGCGTACGATTGCGGCGCCTGCGGCGGCGGACGCGGGGGACCGAACGCGCGGGCCCTGGCCGCCATGATGAATGATCCGCGCGTCCGCGAGCGTCTCTTCCAGCGCGGGCTGCTGATCCCTAGAGAAACCGTGGTGGTCGGCGGCTTTCATAACACCTGCGACGACAGCGTCGACTATTTCGACTTGGACCGTTTGCCTTCGTCCCATCGAGACGATTTCGAGACGGCCATCGTTTCGATCAACGAAGCCCGACGACGCAACGCGCATGAGCGCTGTCGCCGCTTCGTCTCCGCGGAATTGTCGCTCTCGACCGACGCTGCCCTGCGGCACGTGCAAGCCCGCGCGGCCGATTTGTCGCAAGCCCGACCCGAATGCGGGCACGCGACCAATGCCATCTGTTTCGTCGGCCGCCGACTGCGAACGCGGGGGCTGTTTCTGGATCGCCGCACGTTCCTCACCTCGTATGATCCGACGAAGGACAACGCGGAATCGAATGTTCTCGAACGGATTTTGCAAGCCGTTATTCCGGTCTGCGCCGGCATCAACCTTGAGTACTACTTTTGTTTCGTCGACCCAACGGGCTACGGCTGCGGTTCGAAGCTTCCGCATAACATCACGTCGCTGTTGGGCGTGATGGACGGGGCCGCTAGTGATCTGCGGCCTGGTTTGCCCTGGCAGATGGTCGAGATTCATGAACCGGTGCGAATTCTGTTCGTGCTCGAAACGACGCCGGAAGCGATCACCAAGATTCTGCAGCGCAACCCGCCCTTGCGGCGTCTGGTGGAGAATGCGTGGGTGCAACTGGCCACGCTTGACGCCAATGGCACGGACGTTCACCTCTATTACCACGGCGATTTCCAGGTTTACTCCGCTGAAACGACGAATTTGCCGGCAGTAAAGTCCTCTATGGATTGGTACCGCGGGTGGCGC
>DASXPZ010000339.1:0-7496 GCA_036493275.1 Pirellulales bacterium | reverse complement strand
CGACCCCCTCGGGCGTTAATCGCGGCGGTGCGCCGGGGGCATAGGCGCCGGCCAACTCGCCCGACATCATCCGCATCGCCGCGCTCTCGCCCGGCCCCAGCAAGAAAATCAACACGTGATGGACCACGGCGCGATTGCCCGGCCGGACTTCACTCGCCACGACCCACTTGTCTTCGGTAAAGCCGGGATCGGCGACGAAGTGTTGATAGCCTATCACTCCGGTGGCCGGGACGTGATATGGCTTGGCGCGCATCGGAATCACGAGATCCGGTTTCGGGATGCTCCACCCTTCCGGAAATTCGCGAGCCGGCGGTAGATCGGCCGAGTCGCCCGGAGGACAGCCATTCTTCGCCCACGCGCGGAACGTTTCTTTTTCCTTGTCGCTCATTCGCGAATCGTTCAAGAATTTTCCGTGTTCCGGATTCGCAAACCACGGGGGCATGCGGCCCGCGTCCAGCACCTCGACAATCGTGTCGGCCCAACCAATCGTTTCTTCGTAGCTGGTCAGCGGAAAGGGACCGATCTCGCCTTCGCGATGGCAGATCACGCAACGGGCGTTGAGAATCGGCGCGATGTCCTTGGAATAGGTGATCGACGAGTCCGCGGCGACTTGCTTCGGCCGGCCGATCAAGCAGCCCGCCGCTTCGGTCTCGGCCTGGCTGACCGGTTTGCCGGCCAGCAACTCAGTGACGGCCTCGGCCAGATCGCGGCGGCCGATCTGCGGGCGTTTCACTCCCACGCCAAATTGATCGTCAACCCGACCTCGATAACGAATCACGCGCTCGGCGTCGAGCACAAAGACTTCAGGCGTGCGCGTGGCGCCGAATTGATCGGCCAGTTTGCAATCCGCGTCGAGCAGAACCGGAAACGAGATCTCGCAGTCCTTAACATAGCGTTCGACGTCTTCGGCCGAATCTTGCACGTTCGAAACGACTCCAACAACCGCCACGCCCTGCGGCGCCAGTTCCTTGGCGAGCGCGGCCAGCCGCGGACCGTACATGCGGGCAAGCGGACACTCAGTGCCGAGGAACGCGACGACGATTGCTTTCTGATCGGCGAAATCGCGCAGCTCGCGCGTCTGGTCGCGGTGATCTCTAAGGCTGAAGGCCTCGATCTTGCGGCCGATCGATTTCTCTTTTTTCGCGTCTCTGGCAGGCGGCTCCGCGCCCTGGGCCGCGGCGCATAAGACCAAAAGTTGGGCAAGCACAACACAGCAGGCCATCCGCCCAATTCGATTCGCAATCATGCACCCTGCTCCCAAAAGATCTTTGCGTCTCGCGCCGCGCCGGAACGACGCAACCGCGTAGAAGGTAAAATGGTCAGTCCTCAGCGACCAATCGTCAGTTTCTCCCCGCTGGCGCCGGAGAACTGCGAAGTTCGCCATTCTGTCCGAATTCTGTAGCTGGCCCTTTCGAGGCCGGTCCTCCATGCATTTTCCGGGGTCGCAGACTCGGGCCAGAGCCCCTTGCCGTTGCTCTGCCGTGTATACCCTGATCGGCGCCGTTTGGTTTTGCCAGACGCGAAGCGGGATGTAAATGGCTGCGCGAGTTGTGACACTCACTTTCGGCCGATTCTCTCTTGCCTTATAGGGGCCAATTCATGGTTTCGGCTTGGTATCATGGATCGCAGAGCGCCGCCGCGCCATTTCTTCAAACCTCATCTCACCCACTGCTCGCTTCGCCGGAAATCTCGCATGAGCTCCCTCGGTCCGCTTCGCTTTGTCCCCATGTTCCGCCGCTACGTTTGGGGTGGCCGCAAACTCGGAACCTTCCTGGGCAAGCCGATCGGCGAGGGGGAAGACTACGCTGAAAGTTGGGAAGTCGTCGATCATGGCGAGGATCAGAGCATTGTCGCCGCCGGACCGAGCGCCGGGGCGCCATTGGGGCAACTGGTCCGCGAGCGTGGCGGAGATCTCTTCGGGCGACACGCGCCGCTCCCTCAGTTTCCGCTGTTGTTTAAATATCTCGACGCCCAGCGCGATCTTTCCGTGCAGGTCCATCCCGACGATGCCCGCGCCGCCCTGCTTTCTCCCCCCGACTTCGGCAAGACCGAAGCCTGGGTCATCGTGGCGGCCGAACCGGAGAGTTGGATCTACGCTGGGCTGAAGCGCGGGTTCGATCGCGCCGCGCTCGCCCGCGAAGTCTCCCAAGGCGCCAGCGAGCTCAGCCTGCACCGTTTTCATCCGCAGGTGGGGGATTGCGTCTTCATCCCGGCCGGGGCGGTGCACGCCATCGGCTCCGGGCTGGTCGTGGCCGAGATTCAGCAATCGAGCGACACCACCTGGCGGCTGCACGATTGGAACCGGCTCGACGCCTCCGGCCGTCCGCGGCCGCTGCACGTCGAGGCGGCGCTCGAGGCGATCGATTATTCGCTAGGGCCGCTATCTCCTGCCCGCCCGGCGCCGACGGAGCGTCCCCACGTGTCGCGCTTGGTGGAGTGCGACAAATTCGTGCTCGATCGCTGGACGTTCAACTCGTCCGACTTTATCGACGACGACAACCGCTTTCATATTCTCAGCGTGCTCGCCGGAGAAGTTGCGATCAGTGGCGATCCAACGGGCCGCGCGCTCTCCGCAGGCGAGACCGCGCTACTGCCCGCTGTGCGCGACGCGACCGAACTGATTCCACGGCAAGGCGCGATTATGCTGGACGCCTATTTGCCATAAGCGCCGTGCAACGGGGATGTGCGGGTAAATATCGGATCGCGCGCTTCAAGCGCCGCGCGCCGCGGCGTCGATGTCTTTATCAGCAACTCGTTGACGCACTCAAGAGGCTGCGACACACAAGACAATTCGGCGCGCGTGTGGCCCTTCTCTCCACCGGCGCCCCTTCACAAGCCGGAGAACCCGCCGATGCGTCGCATGCAGAGTCTCGTGGCGGGTCTGCTCGTCGCAACTTCGGCTTCGCCCGCGCTGGCGCGGATTCGCGACTGGAAAATCTTCCAGATGCCTCCGGTTGACGTGCAGCAGCGTCAGGCCGAGATTTTCGATCCTTACCCGATGACCGACATCGGCCCGCTCGATCGCACTGTCCGTCCGCCCATGTGGCAATATCCGACTCCGGAAGCGGCGCGGCAGCGCTGGCCGGCGCCCGGCACGTTCCCGCGAGTTCGTCTGCCGGAAGATTTGCAGCCGATGGTTCCGCAGCAGCGGTTCATGCCCCCTGCACAACCGGCGGGCAATGCGCAGCCGGCCGAGGAAGTGAACCCGGAACTGCAAGGTGAGCCCGTGCCGCCAGGCGAAGCTCGTCCGCAGGCCCGGCGCGCCCCGAAAATTCAATCGCAAATGCAACCAGCCCAGAAAATCAAACGGCCGTTGCGAAGTGCTCGCCGGACGCAATCTGAGTAAGCCCGGCAAATTCGATAGTTGCATCCCTCTTGCCTGCCTTGCTAGCACTCTGCTGGCGCCCGAGCGTTTTCGGCTTTCCGCCCCAGCGACGAATCGCGTAGAATTCGCGGTCCTGTCGTTTTCATATCGGGTTCAGGCATCTCGCCCTCAGAAGTTGCGCTCGTCAAAAGCGCGCTCGTGCGGCGCGAGAGAAGGACGTTGGATGCGTAAGTCCACGGTCGCGCTATTGGGGCTTGTGGGATTGCTGCTCACGGGTTGCCAAGATTTTGCCGGCCCCCAGTGGTTCAATCCTGGCACGGCGCCCGAACAGCAGCGCCGCGCGCAGTGGTTTGACCCCTATCCGAGTCCTACGATGGGCCCAATCGACAACACGGTTCGACCGCTCGGATATAAAAATCCCCCGCCCGAGGCCGACGGTCGCGTCCGTTCGAGCAAGGCCCCCCCAGGCCGCTGGTAGTGGTCCGCATGACTTGAATCGCTGCGCGCCGGACCTTAGCCCGGCCCCTGCCGCCGGCGCGAGGCGTGGGCTATGCTAGTTACTGCTCCGCTGGCCGGCTTCTCGGCCGGGCCCCGCCCTTGAAAGTTCGTCCGCCATGACACGCGCCGATCGTCCTCGCGCCTCCGGTCACAAAGCCTCCGCCAATGCAATTCCGGAAGGCGACGCGGGCGACAGTTCCTCATCGCCGGGCGCGGAAGTTCGTTTGCAAAAGGTGATGGCCAGCGCTGGCGTCGGCAGCCGTCGGCATTGCGAAGAGCTGATCACTACCGGGCGCGTCGACGTCGATGGCAAAACCGTCACCGCGCTCGGCACAAAGGTTTCGCCTGATCAGCAGGTGCGCGTCGATGGCGTCGCGCTGGCCAAATCGCAACACGTTTACTACCTGGTCTACAAGCCGGTCGGCGTGGTCTCGACGAATTCCGACCCGTCGGGCCGGCCGCGCGTGCTCGACCTGTTGCCGCCGATGACCGAGCGGCTATTTACGGTCGGCCGGTTGGATATGTCGAGCGAAGGGTTGATCCTGCTCACCAACGACGGCGAGTTGGCCAACCGTCTGGCTCATCCGCGCTACGAAATCGAAAAAACCTACCTGGCGGTCGTCGCCGGCTCGCTTGAGCCTGACGCGCTCGAAACGCTCCGTCGCGGCGTCCACCTGGCCGAGGGCTTTGCTAGAGTTGACGGCGTCCGCGTAAAGAAAATCCAAAAGAACGGCACGCTGCTCGAGATTGTGCTCAGCGAAGGAAAGAATCGCGAGATTCGCCGCGTGCTGGCCAAGGTGGGCCACAAGGTGCTGCAACTCAAACGAGTCGCCATCGCCGGATTGAAGCTGGCCGACATGGCGCCTGGCGAATATCGCCGAGTGTCTCCGGCCGAAGTCCGCGCGCTCCGCAAATATCGACCTGGCCAGTTGCTCGAAAAATTCAACGCCGCCGCGGCCGCCGGCCCGAAGGGCCCCGAAGGCAAACGGACTCCCAAGCACGCCTCTCGCCCTGGCGGGGCGCCCGTGCGGCGCAGCAAGCCAGCCGATGGCGAGGAATCTTCGGCGAAATCCTTCACGCGCGGCGAACGTGGCCCGCGACCCGGCGGCGCACGCCCAGCCGGCGCTCGCCCCAATAAAACACGTTTTGGCAAATCGGCCGGATCGAAGCGCCCCATTGGCGCCGGGGCCGGAAAGCCTCCGTACGGCAGCGGCGGTCGGCCGCAGCGGGGCGATGGAGCGCAGCGAGGCGACGCCACGACATCTCGACCGCCGCGATCGCGCCCACCTCGAACTGAGACGCCTCGACATGGAACCGTTATTGGCGAAGTCGCCGGCCCTGCCGCCGCGCCGGAACCGGTCGTTCGCGAGGGGCGACCACCGCGCGGTCCGGGTGGACGCCCTGCGCGCGGCGATCGCAGCGTTTACGCCGGCCCTGGTGGTAAACCAGGAGGCGGGCCAAAACCCTACGGCGGAGCGCGCCCCAGCGGCGCCGGACGAACCGTGGGGGGTCGTCCCGGCGTCGGACGACCGGGTGGAGGCAAACCGGCAGGAGGCCGAACTGGCGATGGTAGACCCGCGGGTCGTCCCGGCGGTGGCAAACAACGCGGCGTTAGCGGTCAAGGAAGCGGGGGTGGCCAAGGAGGCGGAGGGTATCGAGGAGGCGGCAAACAAGGAGGCGCCGGTCGCCCGCCGCGCGGAGGACCAGGCAAAGGAAAACGTCGCTGATGAACGACCCGCACGCAGCGTGCTTCGCCGATCGCGCTTTCTATCGCACGGTCGAGATCGTCGAGAACGTTCAACTGGCCCGCGACACGTATCGCGTTCGCTTCGAATCTCCCGAGATCGCTCGCCGTGTCATGCCGGGTCAGTTCCTGATGCTCCGCGCGAGTGGATGCAACGATCCGCTTCTCGGCAGACCGCTCGCCCTGTACGACACAGTGCTCGACGGCGCGGGCCGACCGGTGGGAGTTGACGTCGTCTATCTGGTGATGGGCAAATTCACCACGCTGCTATCGCAATCGCGCGCGGGGCGTAAGCTCGACGTTTGGGGACCTTTGGGGAACGGCTTTGCGCCGAGCCCGGCGGAACATTTGGTCATGGTGGCCGGCGGCATCGGCCAGACGCCGTTCTTGGCGCTCGCGCGTGAGTATCTGGGCCAGCGAACGTACGGCGATCCGCCGCGTGGCGCGCCGGCCGCCCGGCAGGTCACGCTTTGCTACGGCGCGCGAAATCGCGAATACCTCGCCGGACTGTCGGACTTCGAAGCACTCGATGTGCAAGTTCAACTGAGCACCGATGACGGCAGCACGGGGCATCACGGGCGCGTGACGGAGCTGGTAAGTAATCTGTTGCCCGAGTTGACCGCGCGCGATCGAATTGTCTGTTGCGGACCAGAGCCGATGTTGCGCGCGGCTGCCCAATTGGTCGCCTCCTCGGTCGTCCCTTGCCAGGTGTCGCTTGAGACGCCGATGGCTTGCGGGATCGGCGTTTGCTTCAGTTGCGTGGCGAAGGTGCGCGACGCAGGCGGCGACTGGGACTATCGCCGCACCTGCGTCGAAGGCCCCGTCTTCGACGCCGCGGCGATCGAGTTTGCTTGAAGGTCTCACTGGACTCAAATGCACTGCTGGACAAAGCCAGCAGTGGCACATTAGCGCATACGCAATTCTTCTCGGCGCTATTGAGACTCGGTTGACTCGGCGATTTCTGTTGTTACCGGATCGCGCGGCGCCAGTTGCTCGATGATCTGTTTGAGATACTGCGCCAATCGATCGGCCGACTCCATCGCCTGTTCTTTCAGACTCCACATATCTTTGATGCTCGACGGCCGGCGGAAGAGAATTCCGGCCGCGGCGCCCAAGCGGCCCGCCGTGGTGCGCTGTGCCACCAGCGCGTCGAGCTCTGCCGGTAGTTCGTCGTCGATGGCGTCGCTGATCACGCGGACCGCCAGAAAACGGACCTTGTCTTGCCGGCAAACCTCGCCGACGGTCCAAGATTCCATGTCGACCGCTAAGGCGCCATGCTTTTCGCCGAGCGATTTTTTCACTTCCGCGCCGCGCACTAGCGCGTCGACCGTGACCAGGCGTCCGACGTGGACCCGCGCGCGGGAGTCCGGGTCGGCCTTGAGGTCGATCGAAAGGCGCCGGCCGGAGACGTCGTCGATCTCGTTGCCCAGCACGACGTCTCCGCGCCGCAAGTCAGCGTGCAGCCCTCCGGCAAAACCGGCCGAGATCACCCACAGCGGCCGATGACCGCCGATCAAGGCTTGCGTTCCGCGCGCCGCGGCCAATCGCCCCGCCCCGGCTTCAACAATCACGATCCGCCGCGAAGCCAATGTTCCTGATCGAACGACAAAGCCCTTCCCTTTGGTCGTGACGACGCCGCCGAGCAGATCGACAAACGCGCCCGACTCTTGCGGCAGGGCAAAGACGAGTCCGACGTCACAAGGGGGCGGTGGCTCTCTCGGCGCCGCGTCATCCCCTGTCTGGCCCGTCGCCTGCGCAGCCTGCGAAACCGCCCCGCGCATGCCAGCGCGGGCCTGCTGCTGCAGCCATTGGCGAAGGGCCCAACCGAGATTCATCAAGCTCTCCCCATGCACAAGTCAGCCACGGCTGTCGAACGCCACGATGGCTCAAAAGCCCGATGGAAGGTCGCGTTGAGTGATCTGCTCCGCG
>DASXPZ010000338.1:0-2778 GCA_036493275.1 Pirellulales bacterium | reverse complement strand
CCTGCTGGATCAGGCAGAGGATCGCTTCGAGTTCCTTTACGCCCGGACCGGCGGCGAGGGCCTGGGCGACGAGATCGCACACCGGCGCGTCGGCGTTAGCGAGTGGGAAGGCAATCAGTTCCGTGTCGGCCGGCACAAGTTCGGTACATGGGTCGAGCCCGAGCAAATACGCCAGCTTGGCGGACGCCGAGCGCACTTGGCCTTCGAGCTTGCGGGTGAGTTGGGCCTGGCCACTGCGTTCGCTCTCGATGCGGACGACTTCGACGCGCGCGCCGCGCTCGAGCTCGGCGAGCTTTTCGGCCCGCGCATGCAGCGCGTTCAGGTCGTCCTCCATGCTGCGCGCGAGCGCCAAGCCGCTTTGGGCGGCCAAGAGGTCGATGTAGGTCCCGGCCGCATCCAGCAGCACGTCGGTCGAGAGCTTCTTGTATTCGCCTTGCGATTGCTTGAGCCGGCGGGCGGCGTCGAGCTTGGCAAAGGCCACGCTGCGCGGATCGATTTTGATGGCGGCGTCCATCCCCGCGATCGCAGCGCCGGTGCTCGATCGGATGAGAGGGCCTTCCTGCAACTGAATGCCGCCCTCATGGCGATAGTAGCCGGCGCCGACGCTCACGTCGGGCAGCCAACTCTTGGCCGCGAGGTCGTGCTCGGCATACGCCTGATTGACTTTTTCGCGCGCGATGGCGAGCGATGGATTCTGACATTCGGCCAATTGGAGGACGGCGTCGAGCGTGACGCTGAGGACTTTGGTAGGCGCGGCCGTGGCGACGGGGGCCGCAGAGACGTCGGCGATCGGCGCGGCGATTTCGAGACGTCGGATGGCCAAGGAGTCGGGCGACTGCGCCCGCGCTTGCGGAGCAGAGGTGGAATCGATCGAGGCGCA
Organism: Pirellulales bacterium; assembly: GCA_036493275.1. GTDB lineage: Bacteria > Planctomycetota > Planctomycetia > Pirellulales > JACPPG01 > JACPPG01. The sequence goes on along the minus strand of DASXPZ010000338.1, from coordinate 1,898 downwards.
GCCGACCATCGCTGCAAAACTCGGTCCCGCCAAGAGCCAATGCCGGCGCGCCATGGAAGCAATCCCTCGGGTCACTCAGAAAAAATCGACCGAACCCTTCAAGGAACTTTGGCGAAGATCTAGCGGTTGTGCGAGAAAGACCGAAAATGCCGGCGGGCGAACGACGCGATCGACAGCAATTGGAGAACTTAGGCAAGATCGAGACCCGACTGAAGATGCTCTTCACTGATTTTCGCACGGCGTGCTATAAGACGGGGGATTTCGGTCTCGCAATCCCCCGGCAGGACGCTTCCGATGTACCGTTTCGCTTGGATTTCGACGCTGATTCTCGTCACCGCGGCGACGGCTCAGCAACCGACGTTGAATCCGCAGGGCCAAAAACCAGCAATCGCGCCGCCGCTCACGGTGCCGAATCAGCCGGCTGCGCCAGCCGCGCCGGCCAATCCCCGCCTCGACGCGCTCTTAGCTGACTGGGAAAAATCGATGAAGGGCGTCGAGTCCCTGATGGCGGCCGTCACGCTCAGCGAAGTCGACGCGTTGACCAAAACCACCGAAGTGTACGAAGGACAAGTCAAGTTCATGCGGCCAAACATGGCTGATTTGTATGTCGCCAAGAAGAGCAATCCGCAACAGTACAAGCGCTACCTGTGCACGGGCAATTACCTGTACGACTTTTCGCCGCGCGAAAAGCGGATTCGCGCTTACCCGTTGCCGCCGCGGGCGGCCGGGCAGCCGATCGCCGATAACACCTTCATCGGTTTCCTGGCCGGGATGAGCGCCGTCGAGGCAAAGCGGCGTTTCCAGTTGTCGATGCTCGTGTCGCCGCAGAACCCGACGGGCGAAGACAATTACTATGCGTACATCAAAGTCGAGCCGCGCTTCGGCGAGGACAAAGCGGAGTTTTCCGTCGCCCGCCTCGCAATCCTGAAATCAACCATGATGCCGGCCGAGATGCGCTTTATCACGCCGACGGGCGATGAGGTGCGTTGGACCATCAGCTCGATTCAGACCAATGCGGCATCGCGCGTGGCGCGGACCGATTTCGGTCCCCCGCAGAAACCGAATGGCTGGACGATGGACAATATGCCGCCGCCAGGCCCGCCGACCGGCGCTCCGCCCGCCGGTCCCGCTCCGAGCAAGGTGCGGCCGAAGGGGCAATGAATCAGTGATCAGTAATCGGTGATCAGTAATCAGTGATCGGTAACAGCGGATCCGGACATGATGGCCGCGGCGCGACTGGCTTACTGGCCACTGATGACCGATCACTGATTACTAGTTTTTCTTCCCATCTTTTTCTCATTTTCTCATCGGGTTTTAAGCCGGGCAATCCTAGCCTGGGGGCGTAGGATGAGATCAACGTGCGCATCCACTTCCCTCAAGAAAGGTGACTCACCATGAGATCGACTCGAATGACTCTCCTCGCCTTTGCGGCGGCGGCGCTGTTGGCCAGCCCTGCGTTCGCGCAACCGCCGGGCGGCGGTCGCGGCGGTATGCAAATGCGCGGCGGCGGCGGCATCGGCATGCTGCTCGGCAACGCTAGCGTGCAAGAAGAACTCAAGCTCGACGACAAGCAGAAAGAGAAGATCAAGGAGTTCACCGCCAAGCAGCGCGAAGCGCAGCAGGGCCTTCGCGACCTCGATCAAGAGGAACGCCGAGCCAAGATGCAGGAACTGAACAAGCACGCCGAATCGTTCGCCAAGGAAGTCCTGACGCCGGAACAGAACAAACGCATCCAACAGATCGTGATTCAGACGGCCGGCTTACGGGCGTTCGCCATGGAAAACGTGGCCAAGGAGCTCAAGCTGACCGACGAGCAGAAAGAGAAGATCAAGACGCTCAGCGACGATCTGCAGAAGGACGTGCGCGAGCTGTTCCAAGGCGGCGGCGATGCGCAAGAG
>DASXPZ010000337.1:0-3799 GCA_036493275.1 Pirellulales bacterium | reverse complement strand
TTCGCGAACTCGATCGTCTGGAGCGTCTCGCCGCAGTCCTGGTCGATCAACACCGCCGCCGACCATTCCGGCACAAACAGGTCGCTAGGGCTGTAGCAGATGCGCTGCCGCAGCGCCTCGTCGATCTCCTGCTGGCTCAGCGGCCCATCTTCGAGCCGCACCACGCCGGCCAGCCAGGCGCCATGCTCGGCGATCAGCGCCGCCGGAGGCGGCAACGGGCAGCCCGGCGGCAGTTCAAAAACGAAGTATTCTTCCGTCAGTTCACTCCAGTTCGGTTGATACATCGCGGGAAGCAATTTTTGAAACGTCGACGAAAACGCCACACGGGCCGCTTCGACCAGTTCCGCCGGCTCGGCCAGTCCACGCGCTAACCGAGTGACCGCTTCGGCCGAAAGCGAGAACGGGACGCGCATCGCCACGCTGACCGCGCCGAAGTCGAAAACCGTCGCCTCGCACGCCGCGTTCACCTCGCCCAACTCCGGCAATCGCAGCGTCGCCGCGGGGAGTGAAATCACCAGCGGAGCGGGCCGGTACGTGATCGAAGAGGGCGTTCGCGCCCGACGCGGCAAGCTCTGCAACTCGGCCGGCGCCAGCTTCCGCGCCTGCTCCAAGCGGATCTCCCCGGCCACGTCGAACGCTACGTGAATGTGCAGCGCGCCACTCAGCGCTGGTAGCAAGGTTTTGCCTTGGGTGGCCACATTGGAATCTGCTTCGCTCATGCGGCAGATTGTAACCGAATGGCAGCCGATTTTCGTGATGTCGGAGTCTCCAAATTCCTCGCACAAGACGTGGCGATCGGTTAGGATTGCCGTTCCGCTGGGCTGCCATTTCTCGTCTTTGCCCGGCGGTCAGCCATTCACTTATCCACTTTTCCATGTGGGCGTTCATGGGACTAACGTGTTGTTAGGGCCTGTGGCCGTTCATCGAGCGCGGAGACTGCAACATGAAGCGATATTCAGGGCTAAAAACCCTATCCGAAAACCTGCAGTTGCAAGCAACAACAGCGTGTTTTGGCTGCGCCAAACAAGGTTTTCGGATAGTCGCCAAATGGTTCGCCGGCGTCGCGATCGGCGGAATCGTGGGATACCTCGCCGCCTCGGCTGGTCTGCGCTTCAGCGATCGCGCAACGGCGTCGCCAGCCGCCGAGCCGGCGATGAATGTCGACAAACCGCGCCCTCGCGCCCTGTATAACTCGCTAAGAGGCAAGGACAACGCTCCGGAGACTCTGCTCGCCCAGGCGGCTTCGCCCGTCGCGAGTGTGGTCGCGGCCGATGCAGTTTCACAAAAAGCTGGGAGCGCCAAGAAGCCCAACATCATTTTCATCATGGCCGACGACGTCGGTTGGTTCAATATCGGCGCCTATCATCAGGGGATCATGGCAGGCCGCACGCCGAATCTCGACAAGCTGGCCGCGCAAGGGATGCGCTTTACCGACTATTACGCCGAGGCAAGTTGTACCGCCGGACGCGCGAACTTTATCACCGGCCAACTGCCGATTCGCACCGGACTGACCACGGTCGGACAGGCCGGCGCGTCGCTCGGCATGCCTGCGCAGGCGCCGACGATTGCCGCAGCGCTCAAATCGATGGGCTACGCCACGGGCCAGTTCGGCAAGAATCACCTCGGCGACAAAAACGAGTTCTTGCCCACCGTGCATGGCTTCGATGAGTTCTTCGGCTACCTCTATCACTTGGACGCGATGGAAGACCCGGCGCATCCCAACTATCCGCAGGAGTTGAAGAACACGATCGGTCCGCGGAACATGCTGCATACCTGGGCCACGGATAAAGACGACGCGACCGAGCAGCCCCGGTGGGGAAAGATTGGCAAGCAGCGGATCGAAGACGCCGGCGAGCTCTTTCCGAAGCGAATGGAAACGGTGGATGACGAGATCCTGGATCTCTCGCTGAAGTTCGTCGACAAGGCTCGCAAGGATAATAAGCCATTTTTCCTCTGGCTCAACCCAACGCGAATGCACATCGTCACGCACCTCTCGGACAAGTACCAGAAAATGCGCAACTCTCAGAACGGCTGGAGCATCCAGGAAGCCGGCATGGCGCAATTGGACGACATCGTCGGGTCCGTGATGAAGTACTTGAAGGATAACGGGCTGGAAGAGGACACGATCATCGCCTTCAGCACCGACAACGGCGCCGAAAACTTCACCTGGCCTGATGGCGGCCAAACGCCGTTTGCCGGCGGCAAGGGGACCGCGCTCGAAGGAGGCTTCCGTGTGCCGGCCATTGTTCGCTGGACGGGGAAGATTCCGGCGGGCAAGGTCGAAAACGGCCTCTTTTCCGGCATGGATTGGTTCCCGACATTCGTCGCGGCGGCGGGCAATCCAAATATCGTGGACGAGCTCAAGAAGGGCAAAAAACTCGACGGCGCGGACTTCAAAGTCCATCTCGACGGATACAACCAAATGGACCTGTTGACCGGCAAGGGACCATCCAAGCGCCACGAGATCTTTTATTTCACCGAAAGCACTCTCAGCGCGGCGCGGATCAACGACTTCAAATATCGTTTCACGGATCAACCCAACGGTTGGCTGGGCTCCACGGAAAAAGTCGACTGGCCGATCCTGGTCAACCTTCGCCTCGATCCGTTCGAACGGACGGGCATGCCCGACGGTAAGAACGGCTCGCTGAATTTCTACGATTGGTTCGCCTACGAATTCTGGCGCTTCGTCTTTGTCCAGCAGGAAATTGCTAAGGCGGCCGAGTCCTTTATTGAATTTCCGCCGATGCAAAAAGGGGCAACCTTCAACATGGAGGCGGTAAAAGAAATGATCCTGAACAAGATGAACGACCGTCCCAATTAAGCAATGCGCGTCGTGCGAGATTTTTGAGCAAGCGTGCGCCTAAACTGCTCCGCGCGAGACGGAAGGTCCGCGCGCCACAAGGGCTTGATCGATCGCGGCCAATTGCGCCGGCGACAATCGCCAATCGCCGGCGCCGGCGTTTTCTTGCGCCTGCGTGGCCCGCTTCGCTCCGCAGAGGGCCACGGTAATGCCTGGCTGATGGATCGTCCAATTGATCACCACTTGCGCGACCGTTTTATGGCAATCGGCCGCGATCGCGCGCAGCGCGTCGAGCAGGTCTTGGTTCTTTTGCCATTCCGCGCCCTGGAACATCGGGTATTTAGCCCGCCCGTCGCCGGGAGCAAAGACATGGTCTCGCGGCAACTTGCCGGCCAGCAATCCCTTCATCAGCGGCCAGTAGATCACCAGCGAGATCTGTTGAGCCACGCACCACGGAAGAATGTCGCGCTCGATCTCGCGCTGCAGCATGTTGTAATGAGGCTGGCAAGCGTTGAGGGGACAAGCGGCGGCGAATTCCTGCAACTGCGCGAGCGTCACGTTCGAAACTCCCACGGCGCGTGTCTTCCCCTCGGTCAATAATTCCTTCAAGGCCCCGGCCGATTCGGCCAGCGGCACGGCCGGATCGGGGGCGTGCAAATAAAGCAGATCGACGCGATCGGTGTGCAGCCGGCGGAGGCTCTCTTCGCATTCGCGGCGCAGCGTTTCCGGTCGCGCGTCGTGCACGCGCTCTCCGGCCGCTCCCCAGTGGAGCCCTCCTTTGGTCGCAATCACCACCCGATCGCGATCGGCCCCGAGCGCGCGGGCGATCAAGCGCTCGCTCTCGCCGTTGGGGCCGTAGTTATACGCAGTGTCGACAAAGTTGATTCCGCAGTCGATCGCGGCGTGAATCGTGGCCAGGCTGTCGTCTTCGTTGACGTTCAGACTGGTCATGCCGGCGATCGGCCAGCAACCGAGTGCGATCGGCGAGACGCGGAGGCC
>DASXPZ010000336.1:0-2287 GCA_036493275.1 Pirellulales bacterium | reverse complement strand
AGGCGTGTCCTCCTTTGATCAGCCGTAGCGTGACGTAGCCCCCCGGCCCGGCGGACTCGATCTTTAGATCGCACTCCAGGATCAAGTCGCCGACCCAGTGGAGGCCGGTATAGTCCGCGTCGTAACTATCTCCGTTCTTGCGCTGCCGGCCGGCGTTGTAAGCGTAGAAATCGCTGACCAGCCGCGGCGCAATCGGCCGCTCGGTCGTGCCGAACGCGCCGCGCGCTTCGTACTCATCCCACTCCTCGGGCGTGGCCACCAGGTGTTGGTAACCGAGCCAGCCTTCGCCTCCGGCGCCGTCGTGATGAAAAGTTCGGTAATCTTCGCTCGTTTTCCAGGCGTCGCCGCCAGCCTCCATCGGCTGCCAGCGCTCCGGCAGTCCCGCTTTGACCAGCTTGGGCACGACGTAATCGTTGTCGTAAACCGTCTGCATGATCGCCCGCACTTTGTCCGGGGGCTTGCGCTCAATCTCGATATTGTCCGGATCGCCGTGGCTTGTGTAGATGTTGCCGCCGTGAATGGTCAACGTTTCGTTCGGCAAGCCGACGACGCGCTTGATGTAGTTCTCGCTCGCGCAGCGCGGATACTTGAAGACAGCCACGTCCCAGCGATCCGGGCTGGCCAGATCGTACGGAAATTTCGAGACCAGAATCCGGTCTCCCTTGTACGTCGGGAAACGCGTGACCTGATCCATCTCGTAGCGACAATTGGGGCAGATGGCTGTCAGTTGGTCGCGGCCGGCGAGCTCCGTGGCGGCCGCCTTCCGATTTTCGGGCGAGCCCCGTTTCATTTCGGCAGCCAACCGCTGCGCTTCGTCATCTTGCTCTTCGCTCGCGCCGATGCGGAAGGCGTAACCGCATTCTTCGCAAGTCAGGTCTTTGTGGACGCCCATTAGGGTCGGCGCCATCGAACCGGTGGGAATGACGAAGGCTTCGGCCTCGAAGGCGCGAAACAAGAACGCTAGCACGAAGGCGATCACCACCGATTCCACCGTCTCGCGGATGCCGTCTTTGCGCGGCGGGGCCGGCGCGTCCTTGGACGCGGAGTTCTCTTTGGCCGGGGTGGAAGTTGGCTTGGCCGTGGCCGGTTTCTTGGTCATCGCGCGTGCTCGTGGAAGTGATTGGGCGCCCTCTCCTACCCATTATTCGCAAAGAGTCAACGAATATAGCGAATTCGCCATACCGCCGGAACTTGAATCCCCCCCCGCCAACCGGGCGACCGCGGGGAGCGGCTGTAGGCTGTCAAAGGCTTGCCTACGAAGAGGTTAAAGGGCGCCGCAGGACCAAAACCGGCGTAGCGGCTATCGAACCCCAGCCGACTATTGTCGGACAGAACGTAAAATTCGTCCTCTGCTAGCTCCGTTTCGGCGTTCGCGGAGGGCGAATTAGTCGCCCCACCGACGGGCGTGTAATAGACGTCTCGCACGACCTTGAGCGAGGCAATCCGCAACGCCGGGCAATCGCTGGCGATGGCGAATGGCCGCGTGGCGCCCGAAACGCTCAGGACCGATGCATCGGCATCACTACTTTGCTCGTCGAGCGCGTGCTCGATCACCACGCGGCCGTCGATCGCCAGCAGAACTTGCCGGTCGATCAACGAGAAATAGAGGGCATGCATTCTCCCGTCAGCAAGCGCCGCGCCAGATCGGCTTTCGAGCGTTTGATCTTCGCTCCGCAGTTCGCAAGCCCCCGTCGTCACGTCGATCGCGCAGACGAAGTCGCCAAGACCGCCACGAGCGCGCAGGTAAACCATGCCGGGCCTTTCGGCCTCGACTTCGAGCGAGAGGGCCAGATCGCTGACCGCATGCGGGTCCACGATTGGCCGCGTTTGGTTGTAGCCTTGCGTGTCGAGCACCGGCGATTCGACGAATTCCTCTCTATCTCCCACGCGCACCAGGTGGCGGTACGAAAGCCAATCATCGGCCGCCAGACGCATCGCTGCCCGTGCCGGCGAAGCTGCATCAGAGTCTGCTGCGGAGCTGAACTCGCTCCCCGCGGCGCGCCAGCGACTCGCGCCGTCATCCGGCTGCCAGCGGGCCTGTGCCGGCGAAGCGGCGTCTGGACGGTAGGCGTTGTCGAACACTAGTAAGGCAACCGCTTGCTGCTCGGCCAGGCCTTTCCGTGAAATTTGGCTATTGATGTAAACGTCGCCGTCACGGACCGCCACCCGTTCGCCTGGTAGACCCACGACACGCTTCAGGCAAAGCTGGCTGGCCCGGTTCGGCTCATGCAGCGACGCCACTTCGTAGCGGCGCGGGGCGCGGAACTGAAATGCACGGCGATCGACC
>DASXPZ010000335.1:0-4288 GCA_036493275.1 Pirellulales bacterium | reverse complement strand
AACAGAGAAGAGGGAAGGGGGTGGGGGTCTGGGGGCGGGAACTGGGGCCTCTGGTCCCGCCCCCAGGGCCCCGCGAGTTAACGCTTTTTCACCCACAGATTCCGCTAAGGACCCACTTTTCCAAATTGATTTCCCGTAGACGGGTCGTTCGGGTTTCCGGCGTCGCCGACATGCACGGTGGGAATTTGAATATTCGCTGCGTTCGCAAACCCGACCAGGAAGAGAATTACCAGCGACGCAATGATAGAAACCCGCAGCGAGCGGATGGATTCCATTAGCGGCCCCTTGATTCGTTAATTGCCAAGAAAGGTGGATCGGTCGGAAACAGAATAGCCCAAGATTCAGCGAGGAACAACGCCGCTGAAAATGGCATATGCCAAGAGACAAGATTCGTTTGCTGGTGAGTCGCAGTTCCGGAAAATCTTGCGCCGGAGCTTCCTGGTCAGCCGAGCGCCCACACGCAGAGGCCGGATCCCGCCTCTCAGAACTTCCCGCACCTCTCCGCCAGCTTTGCCACGATTCCCGCAAGCTTTGCGGCCCCGTCGTCCGGCTGCCGTCGCAAGAGGTGATCGGGCACGAGATCTGACGCCGCGAAGTTGGCAGAGGAGACGCGAACTTCGGTCGTGCCTGAAAAGAACGTCGACGAACACGGAGCGCTCAAGACATTCTAGTCGGCGAGTAATCTCATGCGATGCTTCTCTGGTCAATTCGAAGAGGCCTCAATGGCAATTGGCACATTCAATCACTCCGCCTGTGCCTTCAGTGTTGCGAGCGACTTTCGCCAATTGACAATTCCGTTTTTGAAGCGGGCGTTGGCGTTTGGAGCGAGAGCCATTGGCTTTATCCAGGAAATTGTTTCTTCGTATACGCGAATGGCGCCGGGAATGTCACCATCCTGCGCCTGAAAGTCAGCCGCAACGATAATACACTCGGCCCAGTCGAATTGCTCCCTTGGAGTAAACGAGCTCTGTTTCGCACTTTCCTTGAACAGGCGGATTCCATCGGCCGCTGCCTGCCGCGCGCTGGTGGCGTCTCCGTAGGCCAGGGCCAGTAGCGCCTCCTCATGGCAGACATGGCTGTATTGCTTGCGGTCGGTTTCGCCGAGCCGGCGTTGCCTCTCGATCTCTGCCCAAAGTTCGTGAGCGCGCCCAAAGGCGGCGTAAGCGGTTTTGTTGTTATCGAGGCGATTTTCGACAATTCCTAGATCGCGCAGCGCCTTTGCCAGATCGTTTTTCAAGTCCAGCTCGCGTGGCTCTTTAGCTACCAACCTGGTTAAGACCTCGACCGCAGGCGCCAACTCTTCTCGCGCCTGTGAGAAGTTGTGTCGTTCGCGACAGAGAACGCCCGATACGCGGTAGGCGCGCGCCAGTTCTCGTTGATAGATGCTTGTGGCCGGGTCAGCTTGCACTGCTTGCCGCAGCACAAGCTGCGCGCGTTCGAATTCCTTGAGCGCTTGTTCGGCATTACGCAATCGCTCCCATTGAATTCCGATGAGGCGCGAGAATTGACCTTCATAAAACAGCAGTTCCGGAAGTCGACCGACGCGATTCACAAGCGCTTCCACGCCGATGCGTCCGAGGGAGCAGGTCTCTTTGGCCGGTTCTTTCGGCAATTCAATCGATAATTTGTAGCCTGAATCGACCGCGACGACAATGAACTCTTTCAGGCAATCGGCGGGAATGTATTGGTCGTTCGTGAGTTCTGTCAACAATTGCCTCGCTCCGCTGAGTTCGTCCGCGCGGCCCGCGGCGCGATCCATCTCGCAGCGAAGTCTGGCAAAGCTCAATACGCAGAGGGCGAATGCCCGGCGATATCCAGCGTTATCCGGATTCTTTTCAACCAGCGGCCGCCAAAGGTCGATGGCCTGTTGATAATGTGCGGCTGCACTCGGTAAATCGCCTGAGTGCGCTGCGGTCCGCGCGCTCAGTGAGCCGGTAACGGCGGCAATCGACACGGCTCCAAAAGGAGCGAGCGGGTCGTGCGCCGCCGCATTTTGATATTGTGTCAGCTTCGTTTGAATGGCCGCCTCGAACGCCAGTGATTCCTGCGTCCACATGGCGCTCTCTTCGACGAGCCACGCCAAATCGACCAGTGCGTTTTCCGCCTGTGATCGAATGCGTTGCGCCTCCGCGGTGGCGGCTTCGGTCTCGACAAATTGACGCTCCGCTCGACGATATTGCCAGGCTGCGACCATCCCGCCTAGCGCTAGCGAGATCGTCAGACCTACAGAAAGTGAGGAGACAGCCGGATGCCGGCGCCGCCAATAGCGAAGGCGCTCACCAAGACCCAGCGCACGCGCGGTGACGGGCTGAAAAGCCAGGTAACGGCGTAAATCGTCCGATAGCTCCTGGGCCGACGCGTACCGGTCCGCCGGCCTGGGCTTCAGACATTTCTGGCAAATGGCCCTCAAATCGCGCGGCGCATGACGCCGACTCAACGCGTCGTAAGCGTGGGCGCTCTCGCCATGCGCTTCGTCCGAAAGGCCGTCGTGCTGCGCGGGCGTTTCTCCGGTGAGCAGCTCATGGAGCATGACACCCAGTGCGTAGACGTCGGATTGAACGCCAATCTGGCTCTCGGCGCCGGCTGCCTGTTCCGGCGCCATGTATTTCGGCGTGCCTGCTCGCAAGTTCGGAGTTGCCCCGTCCATCCGTCGTGCGAGACCAAAATCGGTGAGGCGCGGAACGAACGGCAACCCTCCCTCCGTTGGCTTTTCCGTAAACTCCAACAGGATGTTCGACGGTTTAAGATCCAGATGGAGGATTCCACGCGTATGCGCGTGGTGAACCGCGCGGGCGAGTTGTTCGCCAAGTTGAGCGGCGATCTGGGGCGAGACACCTTGAGGCGCTCCCTGCAACCAGACCGCCAACGTCGGACCCTTGCAGAATGAGCTGAGAATGTAACTAACGGGACCGATCTGGCCGATTTCGAAAATCGGTATGATGCCCGGATGATCTAGCGCGGCGACTGCTTGAGCTTCGTGCAAGAAGCGTTCTCGTAGAGAAGGGGAGAGCAATATCTCAGGGCGTGGGATTTTCAGAGCGGCTTCGCGATTCAACTGCGAATCGTACACCAGAAACACGATCCCAAAGCCTCCATGCCCGAGCGGTTGACGAATTTCGAATCGGCCGAGTCGGCCGCCTGTTTCAATTTCGGCGGATAATGCTGTCTTGTGACTGGCGGAGCCAGAATCGTTCGGTTCCGCAGTGACGTGGCTGGCGGCGTCCGCAGCCGGCCAAAGTTGGCTCAAGAACTCGGCGCATCGGCCGATGGCCGCTGCCACGCTCGAATCGTCAAGGTCTACGCTGGGAGTCTCATCCGTTAAGCGAGCCATCTCGGCCAAAAGCAAATGTGACGCATCGATCATGCTATTCCGGTCATCGGGCCTGGCAGTCCTCTGATCGAGTTTCATGATTTGCCCTCCAATTCGCGTTGCAGTCGCGACACGGCGCGCTGCCAGAGCATCCGGGCGGCGTCTGGCGACTTGCCGATCGATTTGGCGATCTCGCCGAACTGCTGCCGCTGCTGGCTGCGCAGTCGAATGATTTGTTGATAGGCCGGCGGCAGCCGCAGCAGCGCTTCCTGGATTCGCGCTTCTTCCTCTTGAGAAATTGCTGCGTTTGCAGGGGAGTGCCCTTCGGAAGCGGCTGGCTCCTGGAACAAAAGCTTTGAGTCATAGGTCCCAAGCCGCCGCTCGCGCCGCACTTGCCGTTTGGCCGTCTTCAGATACTTCTTTCGCAGGTCGGCCAGGTTGTTCATTAAGATGGAGTGCAGCCAAATCCGAAACTCGCACTCACCGCCTGTGGTGAAATTTCCGAAGTCTCGATGGGCGTCGATGAACGTCTCTTGAACCAGGTCGGACGGCCCGGCCTTGGCCTTGAGCTCCGAGTCGAGTTCTTCAATCGCAGCGGCCAACAGAAAGGAGCGGTAAGCAGCCAGCAGTTGCCCGAGCGCTTCCTGCGATCCCTCTCGGGCCGCCTTGAGCAAGGGATCGATCCCTGCCGTCGAGAGGGCCGTTTTGCGTGGATCGTTGCCCATGAATGCCCCAGACGAACTCGGATTTAGAGGATCGCCATCGTCTCCACCCATAACGATTTAGAACATTCAAAAGGATAAAGCACACCCGTTGCGATTGCAAACAGTCGAACGCTCCTGGCGCCACTTGGCGGTCTAGGATCGTATTTTCCGGACTGTGTGGATCGCAGGAGGCGATCCCAGATGAGCTGTATAAGTCGCTTGTTCATCAAGCCACGAGCGGCTTGGCTGCGATTCTGACGAGAGGGGAAAAAAC
>DASXPZ010000334.1:0-4006 GCA_036493275.1 Pirellulales bacterium | reverse complement strand
GTATCGCATCAGCGATGGCCGCGGCGGCGGCGGGGCCGGTATGCAGCGATTTGCGCCTCTCAACAGCTGGCCCGACAACGTAAGCCTCGACAAGGCGCGGCGGCTGCTCTGGCCGATCAAGCAGAAGTACGGCCGGAAGATTTCCTGGGCCGACTTGATGATCCTCACTGGCAACGTCGCGCTCGAAACGATGGGATTCAAAACCTTCGGTTTCGGCGGCGGTCGCGAGGACGTCTGGGAGCCGGATCAAGACGTCTATTGGGGCGTCGAGACCACCTGGCTCGGTGACAAACGGTACTCGGGCGACCGTGAACTCGAAAATCCGCTTGCCGCCGTGCAGATGGGTTTGATCTACGTCAATCCAGAAGGCCCGAATGGCAATCCAGATCCGCTTGCCGCGGCGCGCGATATCCGCGAGACCTTCGCTCGCATGGCGATGAACGACGAAGAAACCGTGGCGCTGATCGCCGGCGGCCACACCTTCGGCAAGACCCACGGCGCAGGCCCTGCGTCCGACGTTGGGCCTGAGCCGGAAGCGGCCGGCCTCGAGCAGCAGGGCCTGGGTTGGAAAAACAGCTTTGGAACCGGCAAAGGCGCCGACACGATCACCAGCGGTCTGGAAGTCACCTGGTCGACCACGCCTACGAAGTGGAGCAACAGCTTCTTCGAGAACCTCTTTGGCTACGAGTGGGAACTGACGAAGAGCCCCGCCGGCGCCAACCAGTGGAAACCGAAGAATGGCGCAGGCGCAGGGACCGTGCCGCACGCCCACGATCCGTCGAAGCGGATCGCGCCTTCCATGCTGACCACCGACCTCGCGCTGCGGTTGGATCCTGCTTACGAAAAAATCTCGCGCCGCTTCATGCAGAATCCGGGCCAGCTCGCCGACGCCTTCGCCCGGGCCTGGTTCAAGCTGACGCACCGCGACATGGGCCCGCGCGCGCGTTATCTCGGCCCCGAGGTTCCCACGGAAGAGCTCATCTGGCAGGACCCCATCCCCGCGGTGAATCACAAGTTGATCGACGCGCAGGACATCGCCTCGCTGAAGGGCAAGATCCTGGCTTCCGGCCTGTCGGTCTCGGAGATGGTTTCCACCGCCTGGGCGTCGGCGTCCACGTTCCGAGGTTCCGACAAGCGCGGCGGCGCCAACGGCGCCCGCATTCGCCTGACGCCGCAAAAAGATTGGGAAGTCAATCAGCCTGCCCAACTGGCGAAAGTGCTGAAGACGTTGGAGGGCATCCATACTGCTTTCAATGGCGCGCAGTCTGGCGGCAAGAAGGTTTCGCTGGCGGACCTGATCGTGTTGGGCGGCTGCGCAGGGGTCGAGCAGGCCGCGAAAAACGCCGGACACCAGGTCACGGTTCCCTTCACGCCGGGACGCATGGACGCCTCGCAGGCGCAAACCGACGTGGAATCATTCGCCGTGCTCGAACCGATCGCCGACGGCTTCCGCAATTACCTCAAAGGCAAGTACACCGTATCGGCCGAAGCGCTGCTGATCGATAAGGCGCAATTGCTGACCCTGACCGCGCCCGAAATGACGGCGCTCATCGGCGGCCTGCGCGTCTTGAAGACAAACTTCGGCGGGACGCAGCACGGTCTCTTCACCAAGCGACCGGAGGCTCTGACCAACGACTTCTTCGTGAACCTGCTCGACATGCGAACGGAGTGGAGGCCGGTCTCTGCAGAGGCAGACGTGTTCGAAGGACACGATCGCAAAACGGGCGAACGGAAGTGGACCGGCACGCGCGTCGACCTGATCTTCGGCTCGAACTCCCAACTCCGCGCCCTGGCAGAAGTCTATGGAAGTTCCGACTCGGAAAAGAAGTTCGTCCACGACTTCGTCGCGGCCTGGAACAAGGTGATGAACCTCGATCGCTTCGATCTTGATTGAACCTGTGGCGCTCGCATACGGGTTCAGCCGAACGGAATAACCGCTCGCGGAGCAGGTAGCGGCGCCGCGCGGTTTGGAATACATTTTGGATGAGCATTCAGAATGCGGGATCGCCTTTCCATTGAAAGTTCGAGTCCACCACGGAGACGTCTCCCATGCGCTACGCCATCTTTGCTGTCTTGTTTTCCATTCCTCTGGGACTGGCCCTGATGTTTGCAAACCCACTCGCCCAGGCCGCGGACAAGCCGCAAAAGGTGCTGCGGCATCTGGTCCTCTACAAGTTCAAAGACGACCTCAAGCCGGCGCAGTTGCAGGAGGTGATCGACGCCTTCGGCGCGCTGCCAAAGAAGATCGACACGATCATCGGCTATGAGGCCGGGACGAACGTCAGCCCCGAGGGAAAATCGGACGGCCTGACGCACGCCTTTGTCGTCACGTTCAAAGACGAAAAAGGACGCGACGCCTATCTGACGCATCCGGCGCATCAGGCCTATGTCGAAGTGGTCAAAGACCGGCGCGACAAGGTCGTCGTCTTCGATTACTGGGGCGAGAAATAGCTATCGTCGCCAAGCAGACTCGGACGACGACGCTCACAAGGACGGTTGTGTGCCCACGGACGACGGTAACATCCTGACGATCAACACCGGCTCTTCGAGCCTGAAGGCGGCGGTCTATTCGCTCGCCGATGACGATCGTCCGGAGGTCACCTTCCTCCTCGGTCGGATCGGCGGAGCGACCTCGCAACTGCGGATTCGCGATTTCGCAGGCGCGGACTTGGCCAACTCGGCCGAGCCAATCGCCGATTATCTGGCCGCGCTCGCCCACGTGCTCGACTGGCTCGAAAGCAACGGGCAATTGGCCTCGATCCGCGCCCTGGGGCACCGCCTGGTGCATGGCGGGCCAAAACATTTGGCGCCGCAAGCGATCGACGCGGCGCTCGTCGCCGATCTGAAAGAGTGCGTTCCTCTCGCGCCGAATCATCTGCCGCAGGCGATCGACGCGATCCAGGGGACGCAAGCCGCTCTCGTCGGGCGGCCGCAGTTCGCCTGCTTCGACACCGGATTTCATCGAACGCTCCCGCCGCGCGCCCGGCTACTGCCGCTGCCGCGGGCGCTGTTGGACGCGGGCGTCGTGCGCTATGGTTTTCATGGGCTCTCTTACGAGTACATTGTCGAGCGGTTGCGCGTTCTCGATCCGGCGCAGGCTGGCGGCCGCGCGGTGATCGCTCATCTGGGCAACGGCGCCAGCATGGCGGCGGTCGACCGCGGCGTGGGGGTCGACACCTCGATGGGTTTCACCCCCACCGGCGGACTGGTGATGGGAACGCGGACCGGCGATCTCGATCCCGGGGCGCTGGTGTACTTATTGCAATCGCGCGGGTTCACCGCCCAGACGATCGCCCGGCTGGTGAATCACGAAGCCGGCATGCTCGGCGTCTCCGGCAGTAGCGCGGACATGCGCGATCTCCTCTCCCGCAGCGCAACTGAGACGCGGGCCGCCGAGGCAGTCGAGCTGTTTTGCTATCAGGCGCGTAAGTTTATCGGGGCGTACGCCGCGGCTCTCGCGGGGCTCGATACGGTGGTTTTTACGGCCGGAATCGGCGAGAACTCAGCCCCGGTCCGCCAGCGGATCTGCCACGGGCTGGATTTTTTAGGCCTGACGCTGGACGCTGAACGCAATCGACAAGACGCCGACGTCATTTCGACCGACGAAAGTCGGGTTATCGTCCGCGTTATCAAGACGGACGAAGATCTCATGATTGCTCGGCACACGCGCCGCTTGCTGGCGATCTAAGACCTAATTCTGGCTCACGCCGCCGTCGCGTTCTTCTTTATTGAGCAGGCGGCGAAGGTAGCGGGCGCGCTCGATGTTGCGGTCGGCCGAGTCGAGCTCGCCGCCGGTGATCTTTTGCAGATGGGCCGGCTGCGTGTAAATGAACAGCTTGTTGACCGTGGGAATCTCCAGGTCGTCTATCAAACCCAGGTTGACTCCCATCCGCACGCTGGAGAGCAGGTGCATCGTCTCTTCGGAGCTGATGGTCTGCGCCGTCCGCAGGATGCCGTAAGCCCGGCTGACCCTGTCGTGCAGGTTCTCGTGGCTTTCACGCACCAG
>DASXPZ010000333.1:0-3126 GCA_036493275.1 Pirellulales bacterium | reverse complement strand
TTTTTTTCCCGCTGCGCGCTTGGCGATAAAGTCGTCGACGACGCTCGTCGTGCGATTGAAGACGGCGATCTTGTAGCCGCGGCTCTCGATATTCAGAGCCAGATTCTCGCCCATTACGGCCAGACCGATCAAGCCAATGTCACACGTTGCGGTCATGATAGGTCGTCCAACTAAAAGGTCGTTTCGGAATTGAATCGCAAATCGGACGCAGTAGGCCAACTACTTATTTCTTCAAAGGCCAAGGCGGCGTGTCCGGCAGATAGGTGTCGAACTCGGCCAGCAGCTTCTTTTGATACTCGCCCGCAAACGTCTGGGAAAAGAGCCGGTCGAGCCCTTCATCGTGCAGCCGGCGCCAACTTGCTTCCTCGTGGCCGGGATTGATCGGGAAGAAGAGGGCGTGGTTGGCCACTGCCGCTGTGTAATCTCCCGGCGCGTCGCCGACCATCAAAACGTGATTGGCCGGGTACTTGCCGGCCACCCGCAGCGTTTCCCGTTTAGTGCCGATCTCCTGACCACAGATGGCGGCGACGTATTGATCGATGCCGTGCTCTTCCCACTCGCGGACCAGCGCTTCGTTGGGCGTAGCCGAAACGACCAGCACGTCAGCGCGCCCCTTGAGCTTCTTGAGCGTCTCGGTGACGAACGGAAACGGCGGCACGCCGCGGACGATATCGGTGATCGATTGGTTTACGGCCTTCGACCACGCCAGGGCCAGCTTCAGATCGTCGTTGGGGTTTGCTTTGATGGCCGCTTCGAGCGCCGGGTTGGCGTGCTTGGTCTCGGTCTCCAACCACTTGGCCAGTCCGGTGGGGATGCGGATCTCGACGCCTCGGGCCGCCACCTCGGGCCGCTTTTGCAGCCACTCGAGCGTTTCGATCAAGCCCGGAAAGCGATTGATCCCGCGACTCTTCGAATAAAGATTGACGAACTCGGCCGCCTCGCGGGCGTACTTGCTGATGCCTTGCAGCTCGTAGCTGTTGATGATGTTGGGGATGAAGCATTCTTTGTGCTTCAGTTCCATCGTGTCGAACGCGCAGCCGTCGGAATCGATGCCGATGAGGAATTCATGCTTGGGGGTAAATTCGAACATGATTGTTTCTGGTTAAGGGACGGGCGATACCGCGCGGCGTGATCAGATCACGTGAGTTTTTTGGCCGAGCGCCGCGATCGCTCAGCGGCAGGTCATTTGCGCTCGGCCTGCGGGATATACTTCGACAATTTTTGCTCAGCGTAGATCGGTTGAAAGCGTGTCAAACGTTGCCGTCCGCCGATCAAGGGGAGCGACACCATGTCCTCGCCGATCAATGGCGTGGCATAACGCAGGAACTCATCGGTTACGTCGCAGCCATTCGGGGTGATCCACTGCTTGGGGAAGGCCCGCTCGCTGTTGGCAACGTCGGTCAGCGGCACTTTGTCGTAGCGCGCGGAATAAATTGGGCCTGGCTCGCGTAGGATCGTCGACATATAGCCGCTTTCGCCGCGGGCCGCCAACAGGGCCGCCATCCGTCCGCTGCGATACGCTTCTTCCAGATCGACCGTCGAGGCGTAGGCCATCGAATGCCGCTGGTCCGTGCCCGATACGTTGCCGCGCGCGGCCCCTTTGGCCGCCAGCCCGACTTTGTTCAAATAGTTGACCACGGTTTGCGCCACTGTGGTATGGCTCGAACTGAACATCACGTGGCCGAAGGAATCTTTGACCTCGCCCAGCTCGCCGACGTCAAAACCTTCGCTCACCACCACGATCGCTCGGCCGGCCTCGCGGAGCTTGTCGTTCACCTGGTCCGCCAGTTGCGCGAGCGAACAGGGGCTTTCGGCCAGATAGATCAACAAAGGCGTCTCGCGCGCCGGATCGGCCAAGCGGGCCGCGGCCGGAATGAACCCAATCTTGCGCCCCATCGCTTGCATCACCAGCACCGGGTCGGCCGGGCTGCTGCCGGCGTTCTCCTCATTGGCGTTTTGCACGCCGTGCATCCAGTACTTGGCCACCGAGCCGTAGCCGGGCGTGTGATCGATCAGCTTGAACTCGCTATCGCCGACGTCGTTATCGATCGTCTTTGGCACGCCGACGCAAGTCAGCTCCAGCCCTTTGCGCGCGGCGAGCTCGGCCATCTTGTTGGCGGTGTCCATCGAGTCGTTGCCGCCGATGTAGAGGAAGTAGCCGACGTCGTGCGTTTTGAAAACCTCGATCACGCGATCGAAATCTTCTTGCTGGTTGGGCTTGAGCTTGTAGCGGCAAGTCCCGATCGAACCGGCGGCGGGGGTCGTCCGCAGCAGCGCCACTTCGTCCGGCGGCTGGGCCGATAGATCGAGCAACTCTTCGCGCAACACTCCTTCGATCCCATGACGGCCGCCATAGACCGTGACGATCTCGCTCAGCTCGCGGGCCGTTTCGATAATGCCGCGCAGACTGTTATTGATCACAGGGCTCGGTCCGCCGCTTTGGGCGACGACCATATTGCGCGGTCGAGACATGTTTGCGGACGCCTTGCCAGCGGGTTCAGAAAGGGCGAAAAACCGGCCAGCCGCCTGGCCCGATATCGCGCGGAGGAAGGAAAGCCAGCGATTGTAACGTCCGCGGAACGGAGCGGCAAAGGGGGCGATTTGCTGGTTCGTGGGTGATTAGCGTGTGTAGGCCTTAAGGTTCCGATGCTCGACAAATATCGGAACTCGGTCGCCGGTGCCAGTCAGCCCCGCATTCGAGGCACTGCTGAGCTAGTGGGGTTCGCAACGGCTTGCCGCAATGAGGGCACGGAACGACGGGCCGGTCCCTCTCCTTCTTCGACACAAGCTTGACATCCTCGCCGTCCAAGCTGCGCCGAAGAGCATCGAGAAACTCGGCAGCGCCAACGTACGCCCTAGAATTGACGATTTGATGGGCAAGGTCCCGTCTCGCTTCGCTGCCACGATGAAAGGCATCCCGATGTCCCAGCTTCTCGCCCCACCTCTCTTTAGCCCTGCGCAGTATGTCGAACACCGATCGTGTCTTATCTAAATAGCCTTGCGTGATTCGGGTAGCCTTTTGCTCATGCTGCTCGGGTTTGAGCGTACTCGTGTCGCCCGTGGCGGTTGCGGCGGCGAAGGTAAGCATAGACTTCCGTCATCAGTTGTTTCATGTTCGGGCAACAG
>DASXPZ010000332.1:0-2013 GCA_036493275.1 Pirellulales bacterium | reverse complement strand
CGTGGTACTTCGTCAGTATGAGGTCATCGATGCGGCCACTCTTCAGCGCGATCGATCCTTTGAGCGACGGCGTTACGATTGGGACCCGCGGCGAGGCTTTGAGCGTTTCGTCCCGCGTCAGCGGGGTGGCTGTCGGGGTCTGCTGTCCTGCGGCCGGAACGTTGGCGCTGGGCGACGCGACGGGCGCGTTGGCGACGCTTGGCGGGGCTTCGGAGGACGACGTGCCATCCTTCTGCGCTTCGATTTTTTTATTGAACTCCTGGCGAGCCTGCTCGTGCTGAATTTGCGGGCGCGCAAAAAAATACTGCCACCCCATCAGCACGGCGATCGACAGCGCAACCGCAAACATCAAGTTGTTTTGGTCTTTAGGATCGTTCGGAGATTTCATTAAGACCTCGGGTGAGCGCCGGCCGGAGCGGGCGCTTTGTGCGCCCCCGGAAGCGATGGCGGAAACTCGTCATAAACGGAAGGGGACACCCGGTCACGCTGAACCTTTTTTGCCGTCCGCAGCCCGGGCCTCGACGGGGGGGCCGCGCTTATTGCTCCCGCGAAGTGCTGCGAGAGCGCGCGTAACATCTTCAAGTAACAGAGCGTAGGGGCGGTCGAGCGCGGTACGTCGAGCGACAATGACGTAGTCGCATGAAGCTTCGGCGCCGCCGGCACCAGCGGCGAAAGCCGCCTTGAGCCTGCGGCGAATGCGATTGCGCGCCACGGCATTGCCGAGTTTCTTGGTGATTGTGAACCCAAAGCGCGGCCCGTCGCCGTATTTCGGCATCACTGACCGCTCCCGCATTTCAATAAGGAATGCAGGGGTCGACGAACGGCGACCGCCGCGGACCGCGAGAAATTCGGCACGCGCCTTGAGGGTTGGCAGGATCGGAATAATTGCCTCCGCCCGCGAGAGTTCACGGCTGCACGAGCCTTGGCTCGGCTTACGCCGAGAGGCGCTTGCGGCCCTTGGACCGACGGCGTGCAAGAACTCTTTGACCGCCGGTGGTCAGCATGCGCTTGCGAAAGCCGTGGCGGCGCTTGCGAACAAGGCGGCTCGGCTGATACGTGCGTTTCACGGATATCTCCGTTCAAGTCTTTTGGCCGCTCGGTCCGACGGGACAAGCTGGCAAATTGCTTTTGTTTTCCGTAGGTTAAGAAAAGCGGCAGCGCCTGGATAAACGCCCCAGCAGAAACCCCACTTCTCCGGAAGTCCGGCCCTTATAGTTGCCGCATCTGAGCAAGTCAACGCGGCGGCGGGAATGCGGCCAGACGGCCCATCCGAGGCTTCGGCGCGAGTCCGTCCCGACAGCTCTTCGCCAGTGGCAGAAGGCTTCGATCCCCTCGATCCCAGACAACGACGGTGTTTCCGATCCAAGGTCATACGATAGGCCGACTTTGTCCCCCGTATTCATTGCGCTCAACATCGCGATGCGATGACAGGCGCGGACGAACTCGTAAGAAAGGAGCTGAAAACCACACGTTCCGAGACGCTCGGAGTGCGCTGTTCGATTAGGGTGGCGCCCGCAATTGACGTTTTAGCGGATCAGCGTGTCTGATCGTCTCCGCCGTCGTGCTTCCAATTCTGGAAAGGCCGTTATGCCCAAGGATAGTCCTGCTTCCGGCGCTGCGGCGCAGAACGAAATCATCGAGGCCGATTTCTGCGTCATCGGCGCGGGTTCGGGCGGCCTTGCGCTTGCCGCCGCTGCCGCCGCCTATGGCCAGCGCGTGGTGCTTTTCGAAAAACACAAAATGGGCGGCGATGGTTTGAATTACGGCAGCGTGCCGTCGAAGGCGTTGCTCGCCGCGGCGAAGCGAGCCAACGCGATGCGAACGGCATCGCGGTTCGGTATACGGGGCGTCGAGCCGCTGATCGATCATCGTGCCGTGCAAGAGCACGTCAAAGACGTCATTGCGCGGATTGCGCCGAACGACGCCGTGGAGCGTTTCGCAGGTCTCGGCGTGCGCGTCATCACTTCGGCGGCACGGTTCGTCGACAAGTCGACGGTCAGCGCCGGCGACTAT
>DASXPZ010000331.1:0-4481 GCA_036493275.1 Pirellulales bacterium | reverse complement strand
AGCCAGGAGCGCGGCAGTCGGCTGGTGCAGGCAGGGCGAGATTTTCGATACGATTATTTGCCGCCGCGGCAGATCGAGCAATCGAGCGGCCTGGGGGAAATCCACTACTATCGCGCCGCTGAGACCTCTCCAAACTTCGTTCCAGCTTTCCAAAATGTCCAACTGACCATGCTTGGTGAGCATCAAGCCGCCAACGCCGCGGTGGCTTTGGCGACGATCGACGTCTTGCGCGAGCAGGGATGGCGGATCCGCGAGCGCGACGCGCGCCACGCGCTGGCCACGGTGCAATCGCCGGCCCGAGTGGAAGTAGTAGCTCGCCATCCGACCGTGATTATCGACGCGGCGCATAACGCGGCCTCGATCGCGGCGCTGCTGACGACGCTCGACGCGAGCTTTGCAGCCCGTCGACGGGTGTTAATCTTTGCCTGTGCGCGCGATAAAGACGCCCGCGCCATGCTGGCGCTGGCGCTGCCATGCTTCGATCAGGTGATTTTCACTCGATTCACGAAGAACCCTCGCGGGCTGTCGGTCGTAGAACTGACGTCACTGGCCGTGGAACTGGGGGGCGAACACTGCCGCCCCTGCGAGAGGCCTGGCGAAGCTTGGGAGGTGGCGAGATCTTTGCTCGCGCCGACCGATCTGCTGTGCGTGACCGGATCTTTTTTTATCGCAGCAGAAATGAAGCAGGAAATGGATCGCCGTCCGCTCTCGCAGCGCAACGGCGAAGTCGCTCACGCCCTCAGGGCGGCGGGCGACTTCGAGGACCGCGGCGGCTGAGACGCTCTCACCACCGCGAAACCGGGCACAAGGCTGTGCGCACCTCGCCGCGAAGATTCGCGCCGCGCGCCTTTCGGGCTCTGCCGTCGTCCCCCCGAATTGCCTGCCGATTTTGCCGGCAATTCCGGTGGCGCGAGCCGCCAGCGCGCCCTGCGCCTGTGGCGCTTTCGCGACGTTCGCGCGATAATGATCAACCGGCCCACGCGTAATTCTGCGTAATTCGGCGCTGGTTGATGCGAC
Source organism: Pirellulales bacterium (assembly GCA_036493275.1). GTDB lineage: Bacteria > Planctomycetota > Planctomycetia > Pirellulales > JACPPG01 > JACPPG01. The sequence goes on along the minus strand of DASXPZ010000331.1, from coordinate 3,464 downwards.
GCGAAGCGAGACCCCCTGACTATGAGGCGTGCAACGATGGCGACGATCGTCCGTTCCGAAAGTTTTTGGACAACCGCGGAAACGCGTCCTATATTGAATTTGGCCAGAGGCCCAGACGTCCGTTCCGGGGTCCTACAACCGACAGCTTGCTCATTACCCACGCCCGTGTCCTGCATGCCTTCACGCCTTGCCGGTTGTGCCGCCTTTGCGGCCGCCGCCAGGGACCTCCCCGAAGCTACCGGCACAATTCAGGAATCTAAAATGCAACGTAGGTTGTCGCTTGTCTTTTCAGCTGTTCTGTTTTGGGTTGTAGCCGCCTTGTTTGCGCCGGCGCCTCTCCGCGCGCAGATTTCGATCGTTGCCCCAGCCGGCCAAACTTCGACGAGCAACGGCGCCGCCGGCGACACGGCATCGGGCGACATCCTCAACGACTCCTCGACCGATATCAAGCAGTCGATCGCTCAAGGGCAAACGCTTGAGTCGGAGCGTCGCTGGGGTGAGGCCCTGACCTTGTACGAAGACACACTGCGTCGCTTTCCGCGCGATCCTGCGATCCAGGAGCGTTTGCAATTGGCTCGGATTCATTATGATCTCGGCCGTCGCTACAACGACAACAGCTTCAAGAAGTCGCTGACTAAATTGCCGGAGCGCGATGCGCTCGATCTCTACGGCGAAGTCCTGCTGAAAGTGCAATCGCACTACGTCGACACGCCGAATTGGAAAAACGTGATCGACTACAGCACGAAGGCCTATCTGGTGGCGCTGGCGGATCCGGTCTTCGTCGAGCACAACCTGGCGGGCGTGCCACAGTCGCAGATTGAGCGATACGGCGCCGAAGTGACGCAGCACGTCGCCGCCTGGCAGATCAACAGCCGCCATCATGCCCGTGACGCCGTCGCCTACATTGCTCGACTGGGCAACGATCGCCTCGGCCTGGGAACGTCGACGTCGATTCTGGAGTTCACCAGCGGCGCGACCAGCGGCCTCGACCCCTACTCCACATTCCTCACCGCCGACCAGTTGAACGAGGTCTATTCGCAGATTGAAGGCAACTTTGTTGGCCTCGGCATTGAGTTGAAGGCTAACGACGGTTCGCTGTTGATCGTCAAGACGATCAGCGGCAGCCCGGCCGAGAAAGCCGGCATTCGCGCGGGCGACCGCATTGTTGCAGTCGATGGCCACTCGACTGCCGAGATGACGACCGATCAGGCCGCCAACCTGCTGCAAGGCAAGGAAGGGACCATGGTCGAAGTCACGCTGCAGGGCCCCGACAGCAAGACTCGCCGCCTGCGGATTCGCCGCGAGCAGGTCGACGTCCCCAGCATCGACGGCGGCCGCATCGTCGACAAGACCACCGGGATCGCCTACTTGCGGCTGACATGCTTCCAAAAGACCACCGCCCGTGACCTCGACACCGAGCTCTGGCGCCTCAATTCGCTCGGCATGAAGAGTCTGATCATCGACCTCCGCGGCAATCCGGGCGGGCTATTGGGAGTGAGCGTGGAAGTGGTCGACCGATTTGTCGAGAACGGCACCATCGTCTCGACTCGTGGCCGCGGTCCTCAAGAGGACAACAAATACTCCGCCCACGCGCCAGGGACTTGGAAGATGCCGCTGGTCGTGTTGATCGACGGCGATAGCGCCAGCGCCAGTGAGATCTTCGCCGGCGCCATCCGCGATCATCGTCGCGGCGTGATTGTGGGCGCCCGCAGCTATGGCAAGGGCTCAGTCCAAGGGATTTTCCCCCTGGCCATCGGTAACGCCGGCTTGCGATTGACCACGGCCAAGTTTCTCTCGCCGCTGAATCAGCCATATAGCGGCGTCGGCGTGACGCCTGACCTTCCGGTTCAAACGGTGGCCAAGCCGGTCGTCTCGGCCAGTGGGTCGGCGGAAGCGGCCGACACGCAAGACCCGGCGCTCGAAGCCGCGATCGAAGCTTCCCGACGTCAGCCGATGAAGCGCTAAGCAAGCGGCGCACGGTGAGACTGGCGAACGCGAATTCACGTAATCCGAAAAACCGAAGCTCGCCTGACGAAACGCCCCTGAGCGTGTTTCGTCAGGCGAGCTTTTTTTGTTTTGTCATCAACTGAGCATCAATCGACCGCCCGACGCCACGACCGTCTGCCCGGTCATGTAGCTCGATTCATCGCTGAGCAGAAATCGAATCACCGAGGCGAGCTCTTCAGGTCGGCCTATCCGTTTCATCGGCGTCTCGGCGACGATCTCCCGGCGGCGCTCCGGCGAGAGGACTTCGGCCATTTCGGTCTCGACCAGGCCGGGCGTTGCGCAGTTGACCCGCACGTGCGGCGCGAAAGCGTCGGCGCAGCAGCGCGTCAGCGCCATCACGCCCGCCTTCGCGGTCGCGTAGTGAATCTGGTTCTTTCGCGGCAGGAGCGCGGCGATCGAAGAGACCAGGACAATCCGACCGAACTCTTGGGCCAGCATTTCGTCCTTCACCGCGAAGGTGGCCAGGTAGGCGCCGGTCAAATTGACGTCGATCGTTTCTCGCCACGTGTCGTAATCGAGCGCGGTGTGCTCAGCCAGGTTACTAATCGCGCCGCAATGAGCCAAAAAGCCGATCGGCCCCAAGTCGCGCCGCGCGCGTTCGACCAATCGGGCGACGTCGTCTGGCGATCCGACGTTGCATTGCTCGGCCACGGCGCGCCGGCCCATCCGCTCGATCTCGGCCACAGTCTCTTCGGCCGGGCCGCGGCGCGATCCGTAGCTGATCGCCACGTGGCAACCCTCGCTCGCCAGTCGCAGCGCCGTGGCGCGGCCTATCCCGCGCGAACCGCCGGTGATAATCGCCACCCGATCCTGAAATTCCGCCGTCATTTGAGGGCTCCACAAAAGTAATTACCCTGCCTTGGGAATCTTCACCAGCACTCCCTTGCGCACCGATTCCGTCTCGCGTTGGCAAATCGCCAGGGCGTCGCGCGCCAGTTCGCCCGAGAGGACGTTCGACCCGCTGCCTGCCTTGATCGCAGAGACGACTTCGCGCAATTCGGCGACAAACGCGTCGACCGGTTTGAGCTTCGGGCGCGTGACGCGCCCGTTGTGCTCGAGCACGCACAACGGCTGGATCGCGACGGGCTCCCCGCCGATCACGGCCGAATCGTAAAGCAGCGTCGCCCGCTCCAGGTAGATCTCGAAGGCGTGCGTAAAACTCCGCCCTTGCTGGTGGATTACTCCGCTGGCGGCCGTGACGGCCAGCTTCTCGTCGTCGAACAAAAACTGTGTGTTAATGAATTCCACCACTTCGCCGCGCATCCGGCCGCTGCTAAAGACGGCGCGCGGCATGCCGCACGCCAGCCGGATGAAATGGGCGTCGTGAATGTGCAAGTCGAGAACCGGGCCACCGACGCGCTTCGGATCATAGAAGTCCGGCAGCCACTGGGGATCGGAAATGATCCGCTTGAAATGTCCTCCCAAGAGGCGGCCGTACTTTCCGCCAGTGATCGCCT
>DASXPZ010000330.1:0-12253 GCA_036493275.1 Pirellulales bacterium | reverse complement strand
TGAGGCGATAAGCAAACGAGCCGAAGAAGAAAGAACGAATCAGTTTTTTGGCGTCTGCGCGCGGTGGAGATCGAATAATTACGACTTGGCTTGGCAGATTCGCGGCACAGAAGCCATTTGGGCTGACGTCGATCATGTTTCCGTCGATGAGGTCTTGGAGCGAATCAAAAAGGCCGAGTTGCCCGAACCGTCTATCGTGGTCAACTCGGGGAATGGCGCGCATCTTTACTGGCTCCTTGACAAGACCTACTTGATTGACGACGCGGGAGAGCCCGCGCCTGTTTACGAAGAATGGGTTGAGGCCAAGCCCAAAAAGAAGGGCCACTTCCGGAAGTTCATTAAGGGACAAAACGAGGAAAAACTCTATTTGGATTTGCCGGTCAATCGCCAGCCCCTCTCTGAGAAAGCCCTGCTCGTTCAAGACGTCATTCAGGGCATCGCCGGCGAAATCGGCGGCGACCACGTGTTCGATCTGGCGCGAATCCTGCGCCTGCCCGGAACGCCCAATAGAAAAAACCAGCGCAACGGCAAACAACCCGTGCCATGCACGATGGTGAAATGCGACGGCGCGCTTCGCTATTCCTTCGAGACCTTTGAGCGATTCGCCGCCAAGTCGCCGTCACGGCTCGAGCGCGAGAAGATCGCGCGGGTTCCCCTCCCAAAACCTCGCGCGAAAATCGGGCTATCGAAGTCGAGTCGTCTCGATGGTCTGGTAACGGTGTGCGACGCCGCAGAAAAGGGCGCGCGGAGCCACGCCGATTTCGCACTGCTTTGCTATGCCGTCGAGAACGGCGTCTCGCCAGAAGAAATCTGGGCCCGCGTCGAGAACATTGGCAAGTTCGCCGAGGCGGGCCATTCCTATTTTCTGCGCTCGTGGGAAAACGCCGAGAACCATTATCGGCGGTCCACATTCGAGAAGGCGAAGGACAAGGGTTCATCCTCCACGTCAACGAAGTCCACTTCCACCGCGAGGGCGATGACAGCGCGGGCGATCGCCGCCGATCCGTCCATTGCCCAAGATTCGACAGCAGTGGCTATGGAAGCGCTGGTGGAAGCGCTAGGGGACGACGACGGCGATCTTCTTCAGAAGCGTAGCAGGACCGAAAGGGCTAACGCCAAGCGACTGGTGGCCAAGTTCGGGAAGGATTTCAGATATTGCACGGACTGGGAAGCTACGCTCGTCTGGACCGGCCAGCGGTGGACGCTCGACAAGGCGATGAAGACTGGGGCGTTTGCCAAAGACATCGCGGACGGCCTGTGGGATGAAATTGCGTCGCTCGGGACCGAATCGGAAGGCCAGGAGATTGACGACGATCTCATCGCGGCGATCGAGCGCTTCGCCGCCGCTAGTTCTTCGGCAATGGGCCTAAACAATATGGCGCGACTGTCGCGGAACGAGCCGGGGATTCCAATTTCATCCTCCGAGCTTGATCAGCACCCTTTTTTATTCAACGTCGCGAATGGGACTATTTGCTTAAAAACAGGCGAATTGAGAAAGCACAGCCGAGACGACCTGTTGACGATGCTTTCGCCGGTCCATTACGACCCAGAGGCGCAATGCCCGCTGTGGCTCGACGCACTCAACAAGATATTTCAAAACAATCAGCTCATGGTTGACTTCTATCAACAATTCTTTGGAAGCGCGTTGATCGGCCAGACATGCGAGCAGGTGCTTCCATTTTTCCATGGCAACGGAGCCAACGGAAAAACCATGACTTGCGAAACGATGTTGGCGGTGTTTGGAGACTACGGCTTAAAAGCGAGCAGCGATCTGTTGATCGCCAAGAAGGGAGAGACTCACCCGACTGAAAAGGCCGACCTGTTTGGAAAGCGTCTTGTCTTGGTGAGCGAGACTGGTAGCGGAAAATATTTGAACGAATCTCTCGCAAAAGAATTAACTGGCAACGATACGATTCGCGCGCGTCGCATGCGCGAAAATTTTTGGAGCTTCAAACCGAGCCATACAGCGGTCGTTCTCACAAATCACAAGCCCAGGATCAAGGGAACTGACGAGGGAATTTGGCGCAGAATTAGATTGGTGCCATTTCTAACCAAGTTCTGGAATCCCGACCTAGGAGAATCTGGTCCAGAGGAATTAAGGGCCGAAAAAGGGATTGGCGCTCTGCTCCAGGAAGAGCTGAGCGGCATCCTCGCGTGGGCCGTTCGCGGTTGCTTGATCTGGCAAAAAGAGGGCCTTTTGGTTCCTCCCGAAATTGCTGATGCAACCCAGGAATATCGATTAGCCGAAGACACGATTGGAAACTACGTCGAAGAGCGATGCTTCCGCGGAAACACCTATCAGGTGCGCGCAAAATTCATCAGAGAGGACTACAAGCAATGGTGTTTCTCCTGCAACGAGAGACCTGTTGGCCAGAAGCGGTTTTGGGAATGGCTGAACGCGAATAAGGTCACCAGGCGACTCAGCAATGGCGTCGTCTACGAAGGAATCGGGCTTAAAAGTGATTGGTAGGGGGCATAGTGATTTGCGAATGCAGAATCTGCGGTGGCTGATTCGAACTCGCTGGCCAGAATCCAGTACCGGCTCATCACGAAGGCCAATGGTTCGATCTGCCGGCCATGTACTGCTACCACAAGAAATCTGATGGAACCTGGTGCCCGTCGATCGGTGTCTTTCCATTAAGCGAGTCGCAGGAACCTTCAACGTCAAAGAAGGACTGAAATGTTAGTGCTATCACGAAAGAAGAATGAGCTGATCACGATCGGCGACGACGTCACGGTGATGATCGTCGAGATTCGCGGCGACACGGTTCGCCTGGGCGTCGAAGCGCCGCGCGAAGTCGCTGTCGATCGTTTGGAAATCGCCGAGTCGAAGCGCACCGAAGCGGCGCGTAAAGCCGCCGCCGCGCCGACGGAATGATTTGAGTCATTTTGCGCTATCTTCTCGCGAGGCTAATCTCAGAGACGCGTCGGGCCTCCGCCCGTTCTCGCGCGGCTAATTGTGAGCACATGGAAACTTCCACTCGAAGTCATCATTGGACGTGTTACGGCTGTGGCAAACGGAAACCTCAAAAAGGCTTCCGCTATCGTCTTTGCCCCAAATGCTTCAAATTGAAAGTCGGCGAGGCATCGAAGCCGAATCTGGTCGACGCCGTTTGCGCAAGCATCCCGTATCTGCCGCCGGCCGTGGCCAGCCAAGTGCGTGAGCTTGTGGGACTAAAACGGCCGAACGTTGAAACGGATCCACCTTCCGCGGTTCGAAATGCACAAGAAACACGGCGAGATTCTGGCGCTTCTTGAAGCTGGCGAACTGAGCCAGAAGGAGATCGCACGACGACTCGGCGTCGGGCCGGCCACCGTCAACGAGATCGAGCAGAACCGCCTGCTGGGTGAGCCGATCAACGTGCCCCCTTACCGCTGCGAGACCTGCCGGTTTCGCGTCGTCACCACGCCATGCCCCGTTTGCAAGGCGCGTTCCGAGCGCGCCGCCCGAGGCTTGAAAGCCTGATCGCCAGGCCACGGCAATGATTTATTTTCGGGAACTGGAGAGGCCGCGGCCGTAGGGGCCCTATGTCACGCCGCGATGAAAAGCGGGACTCGTCGCTCGATCCCTCGGAAGACGAGATTCGGGAGCGTTGCCTGCAAATCCAAGCGACCTGGAGCAAGCGTGAGAGAAACAAACGGAGTGGCCATCCGAATAAACCGGTGACGCCACCATTCTTTCTGGAGCGTCGACGAGGTCGCAACGGGAGTTGGGATAGCGTCGAAGGCTCGTAATAGGACAACCGCATGGCTCAGCAATCTGAAATTCAACGTCAGAAGACAAAGACAAAAGCGGTCGTGGTAGGCGCCACTTCCGGCGCCGCCGATGAGATCGACATAAGCAAGTTCGCAGGGGGTGGCTTCCGCATTCCTTTTGGATCGGGATTGACGAGCATCACAGTCTACCTGGCGGTCGAAACGGGAGGCACGTTCAGCGCGCTCGGCGATGGATCGAGCCCGATCGCTGTGGTGGCTGACGCTTATTACCCCCTCCCTGACGCCGTGTATGGCGCAGCGGCGATGCGGCTGGTCGGCAACCAGGCTGGAACCGCCGACGTGCTGATGAAGGCATAGCGGCGAAGTCGCCGCGGACTGTTCGGCATTGCCATGCCGGTTTGAAACCTCGCTCCCGATGGTCGCTTGCCACAACTGGAGTCAGCGCGGTAGCGTTGCACGAAAATGGTTTCCGCCGCGGCAATGTTGCGACCTTCGTCGAGCAATCCCTTTGTGCGGCGGCGCAATCGGCTGAGCTTCGATATCTATCCGGCCGGCCAGCAGCAGCGAATTGTCGCTTTACAGCCCACCCGCGGTAGCATCGTGCTCCCTGCGTCGACGGCGTATCTGGAGCGGCCTGCGGCTCAGGACGCCTTCAACTTCCAGGGCGACGGCGTCACATCGAAGTTCACGATCCTCTTCTGGATCAAGTTCAACGCCTTCGCGAACACCGATACGATTATGTGCAAGGCCGCGAAGGCCGCCGGTGCGCAGTCGCATTCGACGCTGGACTGGGCGCTCGAGCTGGGAGGCACAGGCAAGCGGTTCGACTTCTACGCGGGCACGCCCAGCGCCACGCCATCGGTCACGGTCACGCCGTCTGGCCTGACAACCAGTATCTGGTATCCCATTGCGATCACCTTCAACGGCCTCGGTGGCGCCTCCAAGTACAAGATGTACTTCAACAGCAACACCGCGCAGACCGACTCTGGTAGTTCCGGACTTCCACAGCTTCTTCAGAATCTGTCGGTTCCATTCGCGATCGGCCGTCCAACATCTACCTCCAGCGACGGCCATACGCCCTGCAACTTCGAAATGCAGCAGGTTCTGTTTGTCGCCGACGTGCTGGACGCCACAACCATCGGCAACTGGATGAACGCCGGTTACGGCGTCGAGTCGTCGCAGTACGGTAGCGTCCTCGGCGCATTCTCTGCGGAGCGTGTGGCGCAGTACGACTTCACCGAGCAGACCGGCGCCACTCGAATGGACAGTTCCGGGAACGGCCTGCACCTGACCGACAATAACACGGTGACGGGCAGACCGCGAATCGTGGACTTCATAGAGAATTCGCCCAATTACCTGGGGTTCCGATCTGGCATGGTCGGACCTTCGAACGCTCCCACTCGCACGCGCTCTCAAGAGTGTTGGCTCGCGCTCAATAAGTTCGGCGCCGGGCTGCACGGGATCACGCTCGACACAGGCACGCTCTACTGCCCGACCACCATCCTCCAAGGCCAGAAGACCGGGAGCTATTTCTTCGCCGGCGTTTGGGACGTTCCAGCCACGGCTGAATGTTTTGAAATGATGGCCGGCGACGACACGCTGGCCACGGGCGGCCTCTTGGGCAACAACCATTCAATGTTTATGGGGACGATCGGGTCGACCGAATCGGGGACAAATCTCTCCGCCGGGCAAAACGCACCCGTGATCCGGCCGGACGGCACCGGAATGCCTTCCGCTTTCGGCGGCATCATCCATAACCTGGCCCATTCGATCAATGGAGTTCCTTCCGGCGGTACGCTGGCCGGGAACAGCTATCCAGCTTCCGGCGTTCCGGTCGTGATCGAGCGATCGCTCCTCGGCCCAACAAACGCTGACTATCACATTTCGATCAACGGCGTGCCGCAGGTGGTGTTCCCTGATGGCCTCACAGGCGGACCGCAGTGGTGGGACGCCTTTATCTGCAACTTCATCAACTTCACGACGCTGGGGGGCGGCCCTGCGACTTGCACGCTTGCTCGCGCGTGTTGCTTCTCTGGGATCCTCACCGTGGCCGAACGATTGGCCGTCAATCGAATCCTGAAGCGCAGCGTTGGGCTTTGAGAACGGGAAAACCAAATGGCGCTCAAGGACTGGCCGGATAAGGATGTGGCCGAACAAGAGATCGTGCAGAAGCTGTACGACGCGGCGCGGGGCCTTGAGGCCGCCAAGGGGGTCGACGTCGCGGCCGCTAAGTTCCTGCTGATCAATCTGTGGCCCGCGCGCTGGAGCGTTAGTCCTCATCCCACGAAGCCGTCGCCTTTCGACGATTCGCCAGTGGAATCCCAAGGAGCGCCGCAACCAGAGGCCGACCGCCCTCCCGGCGCTCCCGACTTCGACATTATCGTTTTCGAGCCCGACGCCGCCTGATGATTCATGGACAAACAGGGGTTTCAAAAGTGGGCCCGGTTGTCGAGCGAACGATTGGAAGTCCTCATCGCGCGAGGGTTGCCCATCCAGAATGGCGAAATCGATCCGCTCGTGGCGACCAAGTGGCTCGAAAACAATGGGCTCTGCATGCGCACCGGCTTCTGCGGCGTCGTGCGGACCTATCGCGAAGTGGCCACCACATTCGGCGTGGCGATCAACACCGTCAAGAAAGAGTGGCGCGGATCCGGCATGCCTGGAAAGCCGGGAAAGTGGGACCTGGCGGAGATCGCAAACTGGAAGGCGATGCGGGAGAAGAACCCCACGCATCCGCTGGAGTTGTCGGGACTTGGTGACGGAGATCACTCGCAATTAAAGCTGCGCCAAGATCTGCATTTGAAAAAGCTGGCCGCCGAGACGAGGGCCAAAGAAGCCGACGCCTCCAGCAAGGAGCGTGAAGAGCGCGTGGCGCAAGGGGGAATCGTGCATCGAGATAATGTCGATCGGGAAGTCGCCGAGATGATCATCGCCGCTCGCTCGGCCCTAAAACGGATCCCGCGCGAAATGATGCCGCTCTTTCCCACGGAACGGGCCACTGAGTGGGCGATCGAGTTGGAGAAGCGAATTGATCGCGTCTTGACTTCCATGTCGAAATGGCGGCCGAACTACGCGGACCCCTGATGACCGTCGACGCGCCTCAAATCATTGACCTTTATCCGTCGGCCATCGGCGATCGTGTCTACGATCTCTGGGAGCCGCGCCCCGCTGGCCCGAGCTGGCCATGGATCTGCGAAAACGTCTGCGCCCCGAATGGCTCTCCGTTCGATTCGGACAATCACCCCTGGGGGCGTGGTGTCTGCGAGACGTTCGACGATCCCGAGGTCCGCGAAATTGACTTGATGTGGGGCTCGCGTCTCGGAAAAACGTTCCTCGGGCATAGCCTGCTGCTGTTTCAGTCGGCCATCAATCCAATGCCGGGCATGTTTGGCTCAGCCGATCAGAACCTGGCGACCAGCGCGGTTCGCGAAAAGCTCTACCCGATGTTGGAGCACTGCGAGCCGCTGGCCGGCCAATTGAAGCCACCGAGCCGGCGCAGCATGCTGCGCATCGACCTGGCGAATTGCCACTTCCGCATTTCCTGGTCCGGCTCGGAAAATACCCTGGCCGACTTCGGCGCTTATATCCTGCACGGCGGCGAAATCAGCAAATGGTCCAGCCAGACGGGGCGCGAAGCGGATCCGCTCGAATTGTTCCTGGAGCGGGCGAAAGAGTTTCCCGATTACAAGGCGATCCTCGAAAGCACCCCGGCGCTCAAGGGGAAGTGCCGCATCGACGCCCGGATGGAGCAATCGCAGTACCACAACCTCTTTGTGCCGTGCCCCAAATGCCGCGGACGCCAGATTCTTGTCTTCGGCGACAGTAACCCTGGCAGCGAGGGAATCATTTGGGACAAGGGGCCCGATGGCCATACGGACAAAGACGTCGCCTACTCCACCGCGCGATACGTCTGCGTCCACTGCAAGTATGAAATCTACGATGATCAGCGCCCAGCCATGATGCGGGCAGGCGTGTGGGCGCCGCGTGGATGCTCCGTCGATAAACAGGGGCGAATCATCGGGATCCCCAAGCAGGCCGGCCGGCGTTCCGTGGGCTTCCAGCTCGCGAGTTGGTACTCGCTTCAGCTTCGCTGGGGAGATATGGCGGCAAAATGGTGTACCAGCTTTCGGCGCCCGAGACTGCGGCAGAACTTCGTCAATTCCTGGGGCGGCATGGCCTTCGAACACGTCACGGTCAACGTGACCCCCGAGGCCCTGGCCGAACGATTGGCCACCGAAGTCCCGCTCGGCACCGTCCCGCCAGGCGTCGCGTTCCTGACAATTGGCGTCGATCGCCAGCAGGACCATTGGGTTTTTGTGGTGATCGGGTGGGGCGCCGGTGAGTGGGGGCATTTGATCGACTATGGAATTACCACGAGCGAAACCGACTTGCTCGAAGGCGTCCTGCGCCGAGTCTACTTGAACGCGGACGAGACGCGGGCGTTTCGAGCCAAGGTGGTGTTCTACGACTCGGGCGACGAAACCGAAAAGGTCTACAAATTCTGCCGAATCCACAGCAGCTACGAGCAGCCGATTCTGCCGTGCAAGGGGGAGGATTATTGCAGCGGCCGCAGCTATATCAAAAAGCGTCTTGGCGAAGGGAAGAAAGATAACCAGATGCGGCGGGCCGAATTGACGGCCAAGGGCCAAATTCTCGTCTTGGTCAGCAAAGATTATTGGCAGCCCGTCATCCAGGACTACGTGCAGAAAGGGGCGCCATGGAAACCGGCCAGCCTCTCCTTCTGCCTGGAGGCGGCGGGCGATCTCGATCTGTGCCAGCAACTCTTAAACGGCGGCCGGCTGGAAAAGAAAAACAGCAAGGGCCGCGACGCGCGGATCTGGGTGAAGAAGAACGAGAACGACCCCGACGACTTCCGCGACGCTGTGGAATACGCGCGCTGCGCGGCCGAAGCCTATCTGATGGGGCGCTGGGACCGCGTGAGATTGATGGCCCAAACCGCCGGCTCTCATGCGCTCCCCGAGATCACGCCGGCAAATCGACTGAGAACGCCCGATCCGCAGCCCGCGCAATCCAAGCGCGAAGTCCGTTCGAAACGCCGCAAGCTGTCAGGCTCTCGCCTGGGTCGCCCCATCATCCGGCGCTAAAAGTTCGGCGCAGCAGCGGCCGTGGGATGTAGCTTCGGCTCATGCCAGGTGACATCTCTGTTCCCAACGCCGCCTACACGCCAGCCGAAATGCTGGCCTTCTGGATGAACGCCGAAGCGGAAATCGCCGCTTTCGGTCAGACCAACGGTCTGCGCAATAACGTTTTGACGCGCGCCGACATGGGAGGAGTTAGAGAATCCGTCGCTTATTGGCAGAGCAGAGTGAATTCGGCCGCGGGAACTAGGACGGCTTTTAATCGAGTGAGACTACGACGAAGGCCGTAGGCGGCAACGGCCGCCGGGCGTGTGCAGCGTTTCTACGCTGATTTGATACTCCGCTCCCGTTGGTCGCTCCCAAAACGCAGCGAGCAACGCGAGCGGTCCACAGAAAACGGCATGGTAATGCCGCACAGGGAGCCGGCCCTCGCCGGCAACAATGAAGTTTTCGCCTTGGAAAGAACGGAAGTCTGGTCGACCGCGGCGACTTACGCGCCGGCAGAAGTTGGCCAAGCAGCGCCGGCGACGCACCGGCAATTGGTTCAGCCGCGGCATGGATTGGGCCATCTTCCAGGTGGCGCCGGGCTGGGGCACGCGGCGCATGTCGATCCGCCGGCATTGGGAACTGCTCGACGCGATCGGCGGTCGCAAGCTGGACCAGCTCGATCGTTGGCTCGACGGCGATGAGGAATCGGGGGGCGGAGTCTTCGGTGAAAACCCCCGCACTCAAGGGGCTCAGCGCTGGATGACCAGCTTGCTGGCGCGCGACAATGTGCTGGCCCGCAATCTGAAGGTGTGGCGAAAGCGCAGCCGCGAACTGTACGAAACCGATGGCATTTGTTCCGGCGCCGTCGAAGGCTGTGTCACGAATGTCTGGGGAACCGGGATCATTCCCCAGGCCACGCTGCTTCCCGAAGACACGGGAATGGACGAGGCGACCTGCGCCGCGACCAATCGTCGCGCGGAGAAAATCTTCGAGCGCTGGGCCAAGCAGGCGGACGTCGACGGCAAGCAGTCCTACTACGACATTGGCCGGCTGGCGTTTCGCAACAAGCTGATCGACGGCGAAAGCTTCATTCTCCGCTGCCATCGCGAAGTGGAAGGCAAGCAGATCGGGCTGGCGCTCGAGGTCATCGACGCCGATCGGATCGAGACGCCCCCCGACATGGAAGCGAATCCGTTGATTCGCATGGGGATCGAGCGGAACGCGAACGGGCAGGTTGTGGCGTACCACATCCGGGTCACTCACCCGGAGGACGATCGGTCATTTAGTCTCAAATGGGTGCGCGTCGAAGCCGATCGCATTCTGCACGATTTTGACAAGCTCTTCCCGAGCCAGACCCGCGGTATCCCCTGGATGACTCCCGTCATGGGGCGCATTCGGGATCTGAAAGACTTCACCGAGGCCCAACTGATTGCCGAGCAGGTCGCGGCTTGCTACGCGGCGTTCGTGATTACCAAGACTGGCGACGCCAGCGAAATGGCGGACGGCGCTTTGTCAGGGCGTGGCGCGTCTCGCCGAGAGGAAGAACTCGAACCGGGCCGCATCAGCTATCTGCCCGACGACGTCGACGTCAAGTTCAGCAATCCGAATCGGCCCGGCAATACGCTCGCGCCCTACATGCAGTGGCAACTCCGCTACGTGGCGGCTGGGCTCAACTATCCGTACGAAATGCTCGTGAAGGACTATCGCGAGCTTTCCTATTCGGCGGCTCAGATGAGCATCGGCGAAGGTCGGACCGGGTTCCGCCAGCGCCAGATGACCACGGTCAGCCGCAACTGCGACCCGATCTGGGGCTGGGTGATGACCGAAGCCGTGATCACCGGCCTCATGCCGGAAATCGACGTCGTGGCGTTCGATCAGGATCCCTATCCGTTCCTGTCGGTCAAGCAAAAGATGCCCGGCTGGGCACGACTCGATCCAGTCAAGGAGATCAAGGCGTCCAGCCAGGCTGTGGAAGAGAATCTGTCGAGCGAAACCGTCGAGCTGGCCGCCACGGGCCACGACCTGGAGGACATTCGCCGCGATCGACTGCGCGAAAAGCTGCTCGATCTCAAGGAATGGAAAGCGCTCAAAGACGCCGCAGCAGGGATGGACATCAGCGTTCAAGAATTGATCCTGCTGTTCCTCGAAACGGCGCCACCCCCGGCGCCCGTGGGGTCGGAAGAAGAAACTGAAGACGAAGCTCCGCCCCCAAAGAAAAAAGCCGCTTAGGCGGCAACGGCCGCCGGGCGTGTGCAGCGTTGCCACGCTGACGAGAAATCCCGCTCCCGTTGGTCGCTGCAGAAACGTAGCGAGCAACGCGAGCGAACCACTGAAAACGGCATGGTAATGCCGCACAGCCAGCCGCCGCTTGGCGGCAAGGAATTGGTATGAAACGGAAGATCGCTGCGACGAGCGACCGGCTGCGCGTGGGGACGAAGCCTGCGATCGGAGAAGACCGGCCGCAGGTGGATCGAGAAGCGGGCGTCATCCGGCGCTACCGGGTGCTCCAGATTGGCGAGGCGCTCGGCCATGAAATGTACATCGACGCCGAAACCCTGAAGGCCATCAAGGCCCTGGGGGATAAAGCCGGCGCGCGCGGCGTGAAGTCGCGGTTCACCCATCCGGGACTGTCGAGCGATGGCCTGGGCAAGCTCCTCGGGCGCTCGCGCGACTTTGTGATCGAGGGGGATTCCGTCTTCGCGGATCTCCACTTCGCGCGCTCGGCGCGAAGGACTCCCAACGGTGATCTGGCCGGCTACGTGATGGACCTGGCCGAAGAAGATTCCAAATCGTTCGGCGCAAGTATTGTGGCGCGGGGTAAGAAAGAGCCTGTGCTGAACGCCGATGGCGCCCGGAAGAAAGACAAGGACGGCAAGAACCTCTTACCGCTCTATCGACCGACCGAGTTGTTCGCTTCGGATGTGGTCGATGATCCGGCCGCCGCGCGAGATGGATTCTTGTCGGTCGCCGACGTCGTCGATTCGGAACTGCCCGACTGGCACGTGCGTCAAGCGTTCGATGCGCTCGACGACCTGTTTCGTGATTCGACCAACGAAGTGATCCAGACGAGGGTCGATCACTTTCTAAACCGCTACCTCTCCTTGCGAGACAAGAACATGGCAACGCAGACCGCCGGCGACAAGACCGATTCGACCAAGGGCGACGAAACTCAGGCCGATCTCAACAAGGGCGGCGCGGAAGCCGATGCTGGCAAGGCAGACACGGCGAAAGGCGCCGATCCGAATCCGGCGCCGGCGAAGTCTGACTTGGCCACCGCGACCGACGCGGAAGCGGGGCGCCAAAACCTGTCGGCGGCCGACGTCGAGAAGATCGTCGAGAAGAAACTCTCCGAGCGCACCACGCAGCACGCTCAAATCGCGGCCCTCTGCAATCAAGCCAAATGCCCCAAGCTGGCCAGCCAGTTCATCGCGGAAAACCTGTCGGTGGAC
>DASXPZ010000329.1:0-3510 GCA_036493275.1 Pirellulales bacterium | reverse complement strand
CGCCACAGGCCAGGCCAGCGTGTGGATCGACGGAGTCGACCAGCAGAATTCCGGCGCCACGAGCATTCGCGCCAGCGGCAGCCATAGCCTTTCTTACGCCAACGTCGATTGCCAATTGCTCCTGTGGGTCGACGGCGACCTGGTGGAATTTCAGAAGCCGGCGACGTACGACCCGATTGAAAAATTGATTCCCACCATCGAAGACCTGAAGCCGGCGCGGATTGGCGCGCAGGGCGTGGCGTTCGAGGCCAGTCATCTGCGGATTCTGCGAGACGTGTACTACATCGCCTCGCAAACTACCGAACGCCAAGAGATGGTGATCAGTGATTACGAGTCCGGCGCGCGCCCGCCAAGAGTTCGCGCGAACCGCGATTACACCAGTTACCTGGCCCAGCCGAATCTTTGGCCGGAGCTCTTCTCGCGGACGCGCACCATCCATTTCGAACTGAGAGCGGACGAATTCCTGATGCTCGGCGACAATAGCCCCAAGAGCAAAGACGGGCGACTGTGGGAAGGATTCGAAGAGGGTCCGAATCCTCGCAATGAATTTTACGTCAAGCGCGACTTGTTAGTGGGCAAGGCGGTCTTCGTCTACTGGCCCCACTCCTGGAACAAGATTCCGGGGACGGGCATTCCCTTCCCCTTCTTTCCGAATTTTGCGCGGATGAAGTTCGTTCGATAAAAAGCGGCGCGGCGCGCCGGCGCCGTCTACCCGCCCACGGTCATGGAGGACCGCACGATGCCGATGCTCGAAGTTCATGGACTGGTGAAGATCTACGGCCGCCGCCGCGTCGTCGACGGCGTCGATTTCGACGTCACCGCCGGCGAAATCGTCGGACTGCTCGGCCCCAACGGCGCCGGTAAGACCACCAGCTTCCGCATGGCCTGCGGGATGATCGAGCCGAACGACGGCCGGGTGATGCTCAACGATCTCGACGTCACCCACTGGCCAATGTATCGCCGCGCCCGCGACGGCGGGATGGGCTACCTGGCGCAAGAATCGAGCGTCTTTCGCAAATTGACCGTCGAGCAGAACTTGCTGGGCATGATGGAAATGCTGGGGTTCGATCGCAAGACGCGCCGCGCGCGCTGCGAAGAGTTGCTCGAACAATTCGCGATCGCGAAGCTGCGCAAAAGCCGCGCGATGTCTCTCTCGGGCGGTGAACGGCGGCGATTGGAGATCGCCCGTTGCCTGGTTTCGGACCCGAAGCTGATTTTGCTCGACGAGCCCTTTACGGGTATCGACCCGGTGACGATCGCCAACATTCAAACGATCATTCGCGGATTGCGCGACGCGGGGATCTCGATCTTGATCACTGACCACCAGGTGCGCGAGACGCTGCAGATCACCGATCGCAGCTACGTGATCCGCGCCGGCAAGGTCCTCTGCCACGGCACGCCGGAAGAAGTGCTGCAGAACGAAGAGGCGCGCAAATACTACTTCGGCGAGAATATGGACCTGACCGTCGGTCCGCCGCAGTCGCAAGGCGCGATCGATTCGCTCCGCAACCGCCTCCGCCGCGAAAACCCACCAACTGCGGCGTAGGAAAACTCAACCGGGGCGCTACTTCTTCTTCTCGATTTTGGCCCAGGTGTCGCGGAGTGACGTGGTGCGGTTGAACACCAGCTTATCGGGCCGGCTGTCGACGGAGTCGACGCAGAAGTAGCCCATCCGCTCGAACTGGTAGCGGCTCTCCGCCGCGGCGCCGGCCAGCGAGGGCTCGACACGCGAATCGGTCAGCACTTCCAGCGACTTCGGATTGAGATTGTCGCGATAGTCGCCGCCGGCAGGCGTTTCATACGGGTCGGGCTTGGTGAACAAGTGGTCGTACAACCGGATTTCGGCCGGCAGCGACCGCTCGGCCGAGACCCAATGGATCGTCCCCTTCACTTTGCGGCCGTCGGGGGCGTTGCCGCCGCGCGTGGCCGGATCGTACGTGCAACGCAGCTCGGTCACTTCCCCCGTCTTTTCGTCCTTGATCACGCCGGTGCAGGTGACCAGGTAGGCGTAGCGCAAGCGGACCTCTTTGCCGGGCGCCAGGCGGAAGAAGTCTTTCGGCGGATCTTCGCGGAAATCGTCTCGCTCGATGTACAGCTCGCGCGTGAAGGGGAGCTTCCGCGAGCCGGCCGCCGGATTTTCGGGATTGTTCACCGCGTCGAGCTCTTCGACCTGCCCTGCGGGATAGTTTTCGATCACTACCTTCAGCGGGCGGAGCACCGCCAGCACGCGCGGCGCTGTGCGGTTGAGATCTTCGCGAATCGCGTTTTCGAGCACGCCGACGTCGATCGTGCTGTTGAACTTGGCGACGCCAATCCGCTCGCAGAAGTTGCGAATCGCCTCGGGCGTGTAGCCGCGGCGGCGCAAACCGACCAAGGTCGGCATCCGCGGATCGTCCCACCCGCTGACGTGCTTCTGCTCGACCAGCTCCAGCAGCAGCCGCTTGCTCATCATCGTGTAGGTGAGATTCAAGCGGGCAAACTCGATCTGCCGCGGCCGGTAGATCCCCAGGTTTTCAAGAAACCAATCATAAAGCGGTCGATGATTCTCGAATTCCAACGTGCAGATCGAATGCGTGATCTTTTCCAGCGAATCGTTCTGACCGTGGGTAAAGTCGTACATCGGATAGATGCACCACTTATCTCCAGTGCGGTGATGCTCGGTGTGCAAAATCCGGTAGAGGACCGGGTCGCGCAGGTTGAGGTTTGGCGACGCCATGTCGATCTTGGCCCGTAGCGTGCGGGCGCCATCGGGGAACTCGCCGGCGCGCATCCGCGCGAACAAATCGAGATTCTCTTCGACCGCGCGATCTCGGAAGGGGCTGTTCTTGCCCGGCGCGGTGAGCGTGCCGCGGAATTCGCGCGTCTGGTCGGCGGTTAGATCGCAGACATACGCCTTGCCGGCGCGGATCAACTGCACGGCCCAGTCGTAGAGCTGCTCGAAAAAGTCCGAAGCGTAATAGAGCCGGTCTTCCCAATCGAAGCCCAGCCAGCGGACGTTGTCCATGATCGAGTCGACATACTCCACTTCTTCCTTGGTGGGGTTGGTGTCGTCGAAGCGCAGATTGCATTTCCCCTTGTAGCGCGCGGCCAGGCCAAAATTCAGACAGATGCTTTTGGCGTGGCCGATGTGCAAATAGCCGTTCGGCTCCGGAGGGAAGCGAGTGTGGACATGGTCGTATCGACCGGCGGCCAGGTCCTCGTCGATTAGCACCTCAATGAAGTTGAGCTGGCGAGCCTCGGGGGTCTCAGGACCGCCGGGGGCTGGCGCCTTGGGGTCGGGTTTATTGGTCGGGCCGGGGGGCTTTTTATTCGCGTCCATGCCGGAATTATCTAAAAATATGGCCATGCGAATAGGTCAGATACAAAGAAGTCGCGCGGGATCCCCGGATTGAAGGACTCTAAGCGCCGCCGCCGGGTTCGGCCTGGCCGCCGGGCGCCCGGCACTTGAGCCGTCGGTGGTAGCCGCCGGTGATTCTCGCGCGGCGTCCCACCAAGAACCGGTGGGCTTGC
>DASXPZ010000328.1:0-4571 GCA_036493275.1 Pirellulales bacterium | reverse complement strand
GTCGGTCGACTGCCGCAAAGCTTCGATCTGTGCGGTTTCGAGTGCTTGATCCGCGGTCACGTCAATGACCGCCAACCGTGGGCGCGTGTCGATCGCTCCAGAAGCATGCGCTAGTCGCTCCGTGGCTGCCTTGAGAGCGTTCACGGTCGATACCTGGAAGCCAATCGCTTCGATCATCTCGCCATAAATGCGTTTTGCAACCTGGTTGTGGCTGACAAGCATCGCGAAGGGGGGCTCGTGGAAATCCAAAGTTTTGGCGACGGGCGAGAGATTGGCGGCGAATTCCAAGGGGATCGCGAAATGGAATTCGCTCCCCTTGCCGAGTTCGCTTTCGACCCACATTCTCCCCCCCATCAAATCGACAAGTTGCAATGAGATATTCAGGCCGAGACCGGTGCCGCCGAAGCGCCGCGTGGTGGAGCTATCGCTTTGGCGAAAAGCCTCAAAGACACTGGCGAGCTTATCGGCCGCGATGCCGACTCCCGTGTCGCGAACTATTCCATGAACCACTCTGGGCTGGCCAGAACCGGATTCCATGCTGATATCGACGACGACTTCGCCCCGTGACGTGAATTTGACGGCGTTTCCGACCAGGTTGACGATGATCTGGCGGAAGCGATTCGGATCGCCATTCGCTTCCTCGGGCACATCCGGAGCTACGCGGCAGATGAGTTCCAATCCTTTTTGCGCCGCGTTCACCGCCAGCAGACGGGCGGCCTGAACCGCAACGTCGCGAAGCGAGAACTGGATTTTTTCCAGTTCCATCCGACCCGCCTCGATTTTCGACAGATCGAGAATGTCGTTCAACAACATCAGGAGCGCGTTGGCGGACTCCTTCACGATACTAACGTAGTTGCGTTGTTGATCGTTAAGCGGGGTATGCAGGACCAACTCGGTCATGCCGAGGACGCCGTTCATGGGCGTGCGGATTTCATGACTCATGGTGGCCAAGAACCGACTCTTGGCCTGGTTGGCGTTTTCGGCCGCGTGTTTGGCGGCAAGGATTTGCTCCTCGGCTTGGCGCAATTCGTGCGCGACGCGTTCCAATTCCGTGTTCGAGACGGCCAGCTCATGCGCGCGGCTTTCGGCGGCGGCAGTTCGATCCGCGACTCGCTGCTCCAACGATGCGTTCAAATCTTGTAACTCGGCGAATCCCTCGGCGTTTTCCAGCGCGGCGCCTGCAATCGTGGCAATGAAGTCCGCCAGTCGCTCCTCATCGGGTCCGAACAGCTTGCGAACGTGCTCATGCGTGACGTATAGACACGCCACGATACGCCCGCGCACGCGGATCGGCGCGCAGAGAACCGATCGTTCTCCTTTTTCCGCGGCGCTAGAACTAGTTCCATCGACGGACTCTTCAGTGCAAGAGACTGCGCGCTTTGCGTGGAGCGCTCGTTCGACCATGGTCGCGTTGATGACCGCGTCCGGCTCGTCGGCCACGGCGCGAACAGGGTCGAAACCCTGCTCGCCGTCGATCGGCAGCAGCAGGCATTGTTCGCCGCGCAACAGCCTGAGCGCGGCCGCCCGCGAGGCTTCGTGAATTGCCGGCGCCGCCAAAGCCGAGGCGATCTGACGGCCGGCGTCGAGCACCGTGTCGAATCGATCCGAAAGCGAGAGATTTTCTGTCTCGCGGACGGCTCCTGTTCCTGAACCGGAACCGACGGCCTCGAGCGCCGCCAGAATGGTTTGAGCCTCTTGGGCCCACGCCTCGGCGCCCGTCCAGCCCGCCTCGCGACCAACTTGCGACATGGCGGCCAACGTCTGCGCCTCTTGGCGACGCTGTAGCAACTGGCGAGCGACCCGCAAGCTCTTCTCGAAAGTTTTCCGAGACCTGGCCAGTCGCCCGCGAATGGCCAGCAAGAGCGCGTAATCTCGCAGCGACTGGGCTTCGTCATTGCGACTCAGCCAGCGGACGCGAAGCGATTTGCGCACGGCGCGATCGCTCGCCCGCAGGCAGGCGTCGCGTCGTAGCGGCGTGCAGTCGCTCGTCATGGTCGCTTCGAGGCGGTGCGCCGTTCCGGCCCAAGCCAGGCACGGAATCGTGTAAGCGTTCATCACTCCGGCGGCGCGGGCAATGGCTGCGCCCTGCTCGAATATCTCCGCGGCGCGACCGAGTTGGCCAGTCCCCATGTGCCGCATGCCATCGGCCAGCATCATCTCGGCAATGCCCTGCTGATCGGTGCGCAAACGGGCCAATTCGCGGTCGAAGAGCTCGATCGGGATATTTCCATTAGTGGCTCGGGACCAGACGTCGAAGATGATGCCGGACGCCTGAAAGTCTCCGACTTCGATCCCTGACTTGTAGTTGAGCTCCGATTCTTCGACGGCGCCTCGCAGATCGCCCAGATGGTAGAGCGACGCCGCGATCTGATAGCGCGCCATATGGACCTGCCAGTAATCTCCCAAACGTTCCAGAATGCGGACCGACATCCGGCATTTGTCTACGCACTCCTGGAACCGCGAGGCGGCGTAGAGCGTGATTCCGTAGAATACGAGCGACTGTCCCTGCCCCCAGGTGTCGCCCAGCGCCTGGCGCATGGCGAGCGAGCGTTTGGAATAGGAAATTCCGCGGCGGAACGCTCCCACCAGCGACATCCCCGGCCCATGCTCGGAATATGACTGCGCCAGTTCACGGCTGGGCTGATAGCGCTCACCCAGGTTCATGCCCCGCATGTGCGCCCATAAGGCTCGCACCTTGCTGCAATACCAATAGCCGTGCGCTAGATTGCTCAATAGTCGCAGCGTCAGACGTTCCGAATCATTCGGCGGGCGCGGCAGGCGATGGACGAACAGCGATGGCAACGCGGTGTGCAGCATTTGCACCATGCCTTCCCAGAGAAAGAGCACGCTGCCGAACCAGTTCGATTTGGGGACGGATCGTCGCAATAACCGCAACGCGCCGACAAAGTGATCGATCGCGACATTCATCACGCCACGTTTGAAAGCCAATTCTCCCAGCTTGCAACGAATTTCCGCCCTGGCGTAATCTTCCGTGGCAACCGTGGCGGCGGACTCAAAGAGCTCTCCGGCCGAATCGTAACGGCCGCGGAGCATCAAGGTATCGCCCAATCCTTCGACGACGCGGAACCGGACTTCGTCGGTGTTGGCTCCGCGCAAGGCAATTCGATATTGCTGCTCGGCGATTTCCAGCGCGTGCTGAGCGCGAGCCTGCTCGGCCGCTTTCAGCGCGTAGGGAAGCGCCGCTTCGCTATCGCCAGCGGCGTCGAAATGATAGGCCAGTTCCGAAGCGCTCTCGGCGGATTGATCCAACAAATATCGGGCCGCGCGGCGATGCAGCACCTGTCGCCGCACGGCGCCCATGCGGTTGATCGCCGCCGAGCGGATCTTGTCATGCACGAAGACGCATCTCGCGCCGTCGGGACGCAGCCAGAGAAGTTGCCGCTGGCGCGCTTCATCGACGGCCGCGATTCCGACCGCGACGGACTGATCGCACAACTTGATCGCCATTTGCAGGTCGAACTCTTTTCCCAACACCGCGCCCGTCGAAAGTAGATCGATCGTCTCCTCAGGCAGCAACTCCAAGCGCCGCGCAAGAAACGAACCAGCCCGGCTGGAAGAGCCCACGTCTGCAATCGCCGCCGGCTCGATCGCCCAGCCGCCGTCTTGGGGAAATAGCGCGCCACTTTCGACAAAGCCACGGAGCACGGCCGCCGCCATGAATGGGCTGCCGTCGGCGAGTTGCTCGATTCGAGCAGCGACTATATCGGGGAGCGGCCCGGCCATCGACTCGACAAGTTGTCGTACTTCGTCCTTTAACAGCGGAGGGAGTGTGAGATGGGTGACGTTATCAATCCGTCGGATGAGATTGTCGGCGCCTACCTCCTCAGCGCGAAACGCGGCGACTAGCAGCACGTTTCGCTGCGCGCCTTTGGAATGCTCATAGTCTGTGTGCCAGCGGCGAATCAATTTGTACGTCAGCTCGTCAGCCCATTGGCAGTCGTCGATGACGATCAGTACCGGCCGTTCTGGCGTTCCGAGAGCGTCGAAGAAACGCGACAGAGCCTGAATGGTTCGCGCTTCGCCTGTTTCCTCCGGCGCCATGGCGTCAGCGACTTGATTGCAGAATACACATTCGAGCGCCGGCAGGACGGCGAGGATGGCGTCTTGATATCCGCTCAATCGCGATCTCAGCGCCTCGGCAAGCTCCGGTTGCGATCGCACGGCCGCTAGCACGCCGTCGACGATGCCGCTCAATAGTCGGAAAGGGCGCTGGGCTACTTCACTCGTGCCCTGTCCGCGCAGCACCCAATAGCCGGCCCGCGCCGCGCCGCGCGCCGCCTCATCCAGCAGCCGCGACTTGCCGCCCCCCGATTCGCATTCCACCAGCACCAGGCCCCCGGCGCCGGCGCGGGCCTGTTCGAGTTCCGCGTCGAGCGCGCGCATTTGCTCGCCGCGTCCGACGAACGAAGGGCCAGTCAGCGTAAAGCGTTTGTCGTGCCCGCCAATTACCACGGCTGGATCGTTATCACCTGCTTCGATGGCGGCGGCGATCGCTTCCAAATCGACGAGTGCCGCGTCGGCGGATTGATAGCGATCTCGCGGATCTTTGC
>DASXPZ010000327.1:0-9493 GCA_036493275.1 Pirellulales bacterium | reverse complement strand
TAGGCAAACGCTCCTCCATGCGGGGGGGCCATAATTCGGTCTAGTCACGGCAGGGGCAATGGATACAACTTGCTTTCTTGGCAGTCGTTAGAGCCACCCGATTTTCGGCCCGACCGAAATGGCGCCCCTGCCGTCGACATTGCCTTACGTCCGCGCCCTAGCGGCGTGTCCATTTCGTCCTCATAGCTAAAGCATTACATCAAAAAACAACTCTGACTTTTAGGAGCCGATCGTGCCACATTCCTCATATTCTGCTCTCCTCCAGATTCTGACGCGCTTTGCCGCCCGCTGGTTAGCTCTCGGGGCGCTGTTGAGCACGCTTTCGTTCGCCACTCCGGCGCTTGCCGCCGAGGCCGCTGGGCCCGTCTTTCCCTACCCCATCAAGTCGACCAGGCTTGAAAACGGCCTGACCGTGGTCACGGTCCCGTTCGATTCGCCGGGCGTGATCTCGTATTACACCATCGTCCGCACCGGCTCGCGGAACGAAGTCGAGCCTGGCCTGTCGGGCTTTGCCCACTTCTTCGAGCACATGATGTTCCGCGGCACCCCGCGCAATCCGCAGGAAAAGTACAACGATCGCCTGAAGCGACTGGGCGCCGACTCGAACGCCTTTACTACCGACGATTGGACCGCCTACCACAGCACGGCCTCGAGCGATGCGTTGCTGACGATCATCGAACTGGAAGCGGACCGCTTTCAGAACCTGGCGTACGACGAGGCAGGCTTTCAGAAAGAGGCCCGCGCCGTGCTCGGCGAATACAACAAGATCGCTTCGAGCCCGATGATGCTGTTGGACGAGACGATGCAAGACACCGCCTTCGACAAGCATACCTACAAGCACACGACGATCGGCTTTTTGAAAGACATCGTCGACATGCCCAACCAGTACGAGTACAGCCGCAAGTTCTTCGAGCGCTGGTATCGCCCCGATAATTGCATTGTGCTGGTCGTGGGCGACGTGCGGCACAATGACGTGGTGGAGCTGGCTCGACGGGAATACGGCGCCTGGAAGCCGGGCGTGGCCAAGGTCAACATCGAAACCGAGCCAACGCAAAAGGCGGAGCGCCGACGCGACCTGACCTGGAAAGGGGTCACGCAGCCGTATCTGTACATCGGGTTCCACATTCCCGCCTTCGACGCCAAGAGCAAGGAGATCGCGGCGCTCGACATCTTGAGCGAGGCCCTCTTCTCGCAGGTCAGCCCGCTCTATCGGCAGTTGGTGCTGGAGGAATCGAAGGCTGAGACGATCTCGGGAGGCGCGGCGTTCCATCGCGATCCCTCGTTGTTCACCATCATGGTCCGGCTGCGCGACGCGGCCGATTTGCCAGCGGTCGAAAAAGCAGTTTACGAAGCCATTCAGCAGGCGGCCACCAAGCGACTGGCGCCGCAACAACTGGCGGACATCAAATCGCACCTGCGGTACGGCTTTGCCTCGCAGTTGGAGTCGACCGGGGCCGTGGCCCGCGCCGTCGGCAGCTATTTGGAATTGACGGGCGATCCTGACTCGCTGAATCAGATGTACGACACGTACGAGCAAGTGACCGCGGCGGACGTCCAGGCGGCCGCGGCGAAGTTCTTTTCGCCCCGCAATCGCACGGTGATCACGCTGCTCAGCGAAGCAGACGCCGCGGCGAAGGCGAAAGCGGCGGCGGCCAAAGCGACCGATGAACCAGCGACCGATCTGCTTCTGACGAGCAAAGCGCCTGCCAAGGCGCAGCCCACTGGGCTGAAAGGGGACAAGGGGGCCAAAGCGCCCGAAGCGCAGCCGGCGGTCAAGAAAACCGTTTCGCCCATCGCCAGCATGCGGATCACGTTCCATGTCGGCTCGCAGCAAGATCCCAAGGGCAAAGAAGGGCTGGCCGCGCTCACCGCGCGATTGGTCTCCGAGGGGGGATCGAAAGATTTCACCTACTCGCAACTCCTCGAAAAGCTCTACCCCATCGGCGGCAGCATGGGCGGAGGCTGCGATAAGGAAATCACCGTTTTCACCGGGCAGGTGCATCGCGATAAGCTCGATGAGTTCTACAAACTCTTTGCCGACGTCCTGCTCCGTCCGCGATTCGATCCGGCTGACTTCGAGCGGCTCCGCCAGGAGCAACTCAGCCACGTCTCGAAGCGGTTGCGCGGCAACGACGACGAAAATCTCGGCAAAGCCGTGCTGCAACAGATGCTCTATCCGCCCTCGCATCCTTACGGACATCTCGACGAAGGGACCGTGGCTGGGCTGAAGGCGATCACGCTCGACGACGTAAAGGATTTCTATCGCAAGAACTACTCGAAGGGCAACCTTTCCACGGCCGTCGCCGGCGGCGCCAAGAATGGCTTCGTCGAGAAGCTCTCTAAGGAATTCTCGAGCGCTCTGGCCGACGCCAAGGGGAGCGTTCCGAAGTTGCCCGAGCCCAACAAGCTGCAAGATCTGGAAGTGACGATCGTCGAAAAGCCGGCCATCGCCACGGCGATCTCGCTCGGCTTTCCGCTCGACGTGACGCGGGCGGACGACGACTTCTATTTGCTGGCCGTGGCGAATTCGGCGTTTGGCGAGCATCGCACATTCAACGGCCGCCTGATGAAAAATTTGCGTGGCAAGCGCGGCTTGAACTACGGCGATTACGCCTATATCGAAAACTTCATCCAGGATGGCGGCAGCACGTTCCCCATTCCCGGCACGCCGCGCCGGCAGCAGTTCTTTTCGATCTGGCTCCGGCCTGTGCCGCACGACAAGAGCGTCTTCGCCCTGCGCGAAGCGGTCCGCGAGCTCGACATGCTGGTCAAGGAAGGCTTGACCGAACAGGAATTCGAGGCGACGCGCAACTTCCTGCTCAACTACAGCAAACTGTGGGTGCAGAACCAGGCCCGCCGCTTGGGCTATGAGCAAGACGGCAAGTTCTACGAGCGCGAGAGCCTGGTCGAAGAACTGGCCCGCCGGCTGCCGACGATGACTCGTGAGCAAGTCAACGAGGCGATTCGCAAGCATTTGCAAGCGGACAACCTGGCCGTGGTCCTGGTCACCGACGACGGCGCGCGGCTGAAAGAGCAGCTTCTCTCCGGCAAGCCTTCGCCACTGGTCTACGACACACAGGGCACGCCGGCCGAGATCATGGCCGAAGACAAAGTGATCGAAGCCTGGCCGCTGAAGATCAACGTCGACCGGCTGAAAATCGTCCCGGCCGAACAATTGTTCGAAGGGTAGGGCCATATTCAAACGCCACTTCGCGTCCCCCCGTGAGCGGCAAGGCGCTAGCCGCCGGTGGATGCGCCGCAACGCCGAAATACGAAGAACCCGCGGCTAGCTCCATTCGGCTCACAGGGTAGCGTGTCGCTACGAGGCTCGGCGATATCTATACGTTCGAAAGTTCGAGCCTGCGTTCTATTCTCAGGCGTCATTGAGCGGTCGATCGTCGCGTCGGTTACAATGCGGAGGCGCGTCGAGGCCGAGATGTTCTTTTTTTCGCGCCCCTCTAAAGCCTTGCAATGGCAGGCGATTGATCCATGGTCTGGTCGACCGACGAAATTGCAGAACCGGAGCGCAAGCCTTTTTGGCGGCGCAAGCGCTGGTGGTTTGCCGGCGCGCTGGCTGTGGTGTCGTTGGCGGTCATTCTTCAAGTCGTCAAAAACCGAAGCGAGATTGCGCGGCAATTGGCTGCTATCCGCGACCGCGGCGAGCCGACAAATCTGGCGGAACTGGAACTCTACTACAAATCACCTCCTCCGGATCAGGACGTTACCCAAATCTGGCGGGAAGGCGCCGTTCCGATTGCCGCGGCAACTACGTATCAGGCTGCCCGCAGAATTCCCTTCTTCGGCGATGTTGGCGCGCCTCCGCTCCTCGGAGAGCCGTGGCCTGAAATCGAGCGCTCGCGACAGTTGTTGCAATCAAACGCTGTGGCGCTGCAAAAGCTGCATGACGCAGCCGCCCGCGGTGGACAAGCTCGCTATCCGATTGGCCTCGCCGCGCAGCTAGATAACTCTCAATTGCTGCGCAATGCTGCGAGATGCCTGGCACTAGAGGCGAATGTTCGCGCCCACGATGGCGACTTGAGCGGCGCGGCGGAATCGATTCGGACCGGTCTCCTGCTCTCGCAGTCGATGGCGGAAGCGCCAACCTCAATCTCTCAACTCATCCGGGTGTCGCTCCACAGCATGATCATCCATGAGTTGCGCAGGATCGGCCCAGTGAATCTTCCAGACGCGGATTTGCAACGACTGCAAGAAGCGTTCTCGCAGATTGAATTCTCCTCCGCGGTGAAACGAGTCGCGATTGGCGAGCGAGCGTACGGCATTTCGATGTTCGATGATCCTAACTCTGTCGGCGCTTTGCCCAAGCATTTGCAATATGCGAGCAAGCTAACGCACTCGATGGACCTGGTCACTTTTTTGCGTCTCACCACGGAACTTGTCGACTTGGGCGATCTCTCCTGGCCTGAGAGAACCGCGGCGATGGACGAGTGGGCCCGCCGAAACTCGATTCGGGTGACACGCTTGCACGGGCTGAGTCAGTTGCTGGCTCCAATGTATCCGATGATGCACACAATGTTCGCCCGTTCCGAGACACAGAATCGGCTGGCAGCAGTTGACGTCGCAATTGCGCGCTACAAACAGCGGCACGGCCGCTGGCCGGAATCGCTCGACGCCCTGGTTCCAGATTTTCTCGCTGAAGCGCTGCACGAACCTATCACCGCCGCTCCATTTGCCTATCGGACAACCGATGAGGGCTATCTTCTTTACAGTCCGCCGAATGGCCGATCCTCTGCCCTTCTCGGCAACGCAGACCCCGAAACCGGTGGGGACCCGCGACTGGTTTTTCGCTGGCCGCCACTGCCTGACGACGAACCAGAGACATCGACTGTGGAAGGAACGGACGAGCCAAGCGACTCCCCGGAAGGCGAAGGTTGAAAAAGGTGAGTAGCGCGGGAGAGGGGCATACTCTGCTCGATTTCAACGTGCCGAACGCGTCGATGTGCAAGAAACAGCCGAATACATTGATTCAGCAAAATCGAATCTCATAATATGACCTGGCCGGCCGAAGAAATCGCTGATCCGAAGCACAAGCCCTTTTGGCGGCGCAAGCGCTGGATGTTCGCCGGCGCGTTCGCCCTGGTGGGCTTTGCGGCGAGCATCTACGTCGTTACCGGGTGGAGTGAAGTCGCGCGGTTGAAGGCCGCGATTCGCGCCCGCGGCGAGCCGGTGACGCACGACGAGCTGGCCGAGTATTACGCCAGGCCTCCCGCGGATCGGGACGCAACGCGGCTGTGGCTAAGCGCGGGGCAATCGCTCGAACTGGCCGCTGGCGCTCAAGCGGCCCGCAAGCTTCCGTTCTTGGGAGACGTCGCTCTGCCTTCCCTCGTCGGTCAGCCGTGGGCCGAACTCGAGCCCGCTCGTCAATTCTTGCAAAAGAACTCCGAGGCGATGCGGCAATTGCACGACGCGGCGGACCTGGGAGGCGAGGCCCGCTATCCGGTCGACTTTCGCGCCGGAATATTCACCTTGTTGAAGCATGTTCAGATGTTGCGCAACGCGGCGCGATGCCTGGCGCTAGAGGCGAATGCTCGGGCTCACTCGGGCGACATGCACGGCGCGGCCGAATCGCTCCGGACCGGCTTGCTCCTGGCGGAATCGCTGAAGAACGAGCCGATCGCGGTCTCGCAACTTGTCCGCATCGCGATCCACGGGATGATCGTCGGGCAGATCAAGCGGATCGGCCCGGCCAACTTTCCGGCGGCGGATCTGGAGCGCCTACAAGAGACGCTGGCGCAGATCGATTTTCGAAACGGCTTGCGGCGGGCAGCCATCGGCGAGCGGGTGCTCGGTCTAACGACGTTCGACGATCCCGTTTCGGCCGGCCTGCCGAGCCAGACCGCCTATTTTCTGTGGATGAATCGCGGCGCGGACGAGCTGGCCTATCTGACGATCATGAGTGATTTCGTCGCCCTAACTGAAGCGCCGTGGAACGAGTTGCCCGATCAGATGAACGCCTGGTCTCAAGCGCTGCCGGCACGGATGAGCCGCTGGACTCTGATCACCAGTCTGCTGACGCCAGCCATTTCGATCATCGGCAACAACTTCGCGCGCGGCGAAACGGTGAACCGCCTGTCGCTAATCGACGTGGCGATCGCGCGCTATAGCCAGCAGCACGGGCGCCCGCCCACCGAGTTGGCGGCGCTTGTGCCTGATTTTTGGGCGGAAGTCCCGCTCGACCCAACGAGCGGCGCTCCGTTCAGCTACCAGGCGATGGCCGATCGCTACGTGTTGTACAGCCCGACCAAGGTGTTTCCGATCCACTCCAGCGAAAAGCCCGACGCCGAAACCGGCGCGAATCCTAACCTCGTCTTCCGCCGGCCGCCGCTGCCGGATGAGCCGAAGACGGCCGCCAACGCAAATGCACAGGAATCGAAAGAGCAGGCAGGCGAGAACTCCGCGGAGCCGAAGACAAGCGTCCCAGAACCAGACGCGGTCGCGCCGTAGTTGGCTGCGAATGGCAATGAGGCCCGGCTTTTTGGACATCGTCCACTGTTCAGCGTCCTACGTTCCACCCGTGGCGTTTGCATCGGGACCCCGTTAAAGTGATGGTTTCCGCGGCGTCGGCGGCGCGGCCGGCGCGTCGTGGCGCGGATCCAAGCTTCTCCTGGACAGAGAACCCGATGAGCACTGCAACTGCTTCTTCCATTCTCGTCGCCTACCGGCGGCGCACGCCTACTTCGGCCCGGATGGCGGCCCGCGCGAAGGAGGTCTTTCCGAGCGGCATCACGCATGACGGCCGCTATCTGGAGCCGTATCCGATTTACGTCGAGCGCGCCGCCGGCTCGCGCAAGTGGGACGTCGACGGCAACGAGTATGTCGACTACTCCGGAGGGCATGGCGCGCTGCTACTGGGACACAACCCGCCCCACGTCGTCGCCGCGATCGAAAAGCAACTCCCGCTCGGCACGCATTATGGGTCTGGGCATGAGCTCGAGATCCGCTGGGGCGAGCTGGTGCAAAAACTTGTGCCGTCGGCCGAGCGAGTCCGTTTCACCAGCTCCGGCACCGAGGCCACGCTGCTGGCGCTACGGCTGGCGCGAGCCGCCACCGGTCGCCCGAAGATCATGCGCTTCGCCGGAAACTTCCACGGCTGGCACGATCACATGGCCTTCGGCGTGACGGCGCACTTCGACGGCGCCCCGTCGCCCGGAGTGCTTTCGGAGGTTGCCGCCAATGTAGTCCTGGCGCCGCCGGGAGACGTCGACGCGACTCGCGCGCTGTTTGCGCAACACAAAGACATCGCCGCTGCGATCATCGAGCCGACCGGCGCCAGTTGGGGACAAGTTCCGGTGCAGCCCGACTTTTTGCGGGCGCTGACCGAGATGACCCGCAAGGCCGGCGCGCTGTTGATCTTCGACGAAGTGATCTCCGGCTTTCGCTGCGCGCCCGGAGGCGCGCAAGAGGCGCTCGGTATCACGCCCGATTTGACGACCTTGGCCAAGATTCTTGCCGGCGGACTCCCCGGCGGGGCCGTGGCGGGTCGCAAAAGCATCCTGGATTGGATCGATCACGCCGAGGCCGCCGCGACGGGGCGCGAAAAGATCGTTCATCAAGGGACGTTCAACGCCAATCCTCTCTCGGCCGCGGCCGGAGTCGCCACGCTCGAATCGATCGTCGACGGCGCCGCCTGCCGCCGCGCCAACGATTACGCCGCGCGGCTGCGCGAGGCGCTCAATCGCCTGCTTCACGATCAAAAGGTCCCCTGGTTCGCCTATGGCACGTATTCCGGCTTTCACATTTTCACGAATCCTGAACAGCGACCAATCACGCTGGCCGACATCGAGGCGGGCAATCTCGATTACCGCGTGTTCAAAACACCGCCGCGCAAGTCGCTGGCGATGAAGCTGCGCGTCGGGATGTTGCTGCATGGAGTTGAGATCTTCTCCTGGCCTGGCGGCCCAACGTCGGCCGTCCATTCGGAAGAGGATTTGCTTCAGACGGTCGACGCCCTCTCGCGCACCATCGTCATGCTGCGCGAAGAAGGGGAGCTGTGATCGCGGCCGCTTAAATCTCGGGAACCGAATCCAAGAGGGAGTGAAACGCCGATGACCGTGCTCGATTCGTTCCAGCTCAAAGGCCGGCGAGCGCTCGTCACCGGCGGCAGCCGAGGGCTAGGGCTCGAGATGGCTCGCGCGCTGGGGGAAGCGGGCGCCGAGCTGGTGATCGTGGGGCGCGACGAAGCGCAGCTCGCTCACGCGCGGGATGAGTTACAAACGACGTGCGCGGCGGGCGTCTCCGTATTGCCGGGCGATTTAAGCGAGCCGGCCGGGGCCGAGGTGATGTGCCGCCGCGCTTTGACCGAGTTCGATCCGATCGACATTCTGATCAACAACGTCGGCGGCCGGCGGATCAACCTGCCGACCGAGGAGCTGCCGCTTGCGGATTGGCAAAAGATTGTCGACCTGAATCTGACGCAGGCTTTTTTATGCACCAAGTTGATCGGCGGGGCCATGCTGCCGCGCCGCCGCGGGCGAGTGATCAACGTCGCCTCGATTTCGGCCCTAGTCGCCGGCAAGCAGATGCGCGGCCGCACGTACGAAACCACCAAGGCCGCACTCGCCATGTTCACCAAGGCGGTCGCCGCCGACTGGGCGCCGATGGGCGTGACGGTCAACGCCATCGCCCCCGGCACTTTTCTGACCGACGCCAATCGCCGCTGGTTCAAAGAACGCCCGGAATTGAAGACGGAGATCGAAGGCACAATCCCGATGGGGCGCTTGGGCGACCCGCGCGAGATCGGCGGACTGGCGCTCTACCTGGCCAGCGACGCCGCCAGCTACATGACCGGCTCGGTCGTAGTGGTTGATGGTGGGCGGTTGTTGTGGTGACGCGGCGCTACGAGGTGGGCGTCGCTTCGAAACGAGGGTGGTGAGCGGAACGGAATTGGATGGATCGTCGTTCGGCGCTTCGCGGCTCGGCGGGAGCCTCGCCCTCCCTGAACGCGCCTCTTTGCTTCACGAGACGCGTGTTCGCGCTGCGTTTTGCAGGCATTCTTCGATCAGCTTTCTTGGCGCGCCGATGTCGAGGACGTGCACCTCGCCCGTAAAGGCGTGGGCCGAGGGGACGAGGAAGCCGGGTTTTTGTGCGACGAACGTGCAGGTGTGATCGGCGCGAATCGTATGGGTCGTCGCGACGCCGGTGTCGCAATCGAGTCCGCTCGGCAGATCGACGGCCAGCTTTGGCGCCGGGTGGGCGTTGAGTTGTTCGATCACCTGATCGAGCGGCGGGCGCGGCTCGCCGCGCGAGCCGGTTCCCAGCAGAGCGTCGACGATCCATTCGGCCCCTTTCAGCATGCGCTCCAGCCGTGGCGCGTCGTGGGTGTCGCCGAAGATTTCGATCGGGATGTCCGAGCGCGAGAGGATCGCGAAGTTGGTCGCCGCGTCGCCGCGCAGGTTGGCGGGATCGGCCGAGAGCGCCACGCGAACCGGCAAGCCGCGCAGATCGAGATGCCGCGCCAACACGAACCCGTCCCCGC
>DASXPZ010000326.1:0-1979 GCA_036493275.1 Pirellulales bacterium | reverse complement strand
GTCCGAGGCGAGACGTTTCACCTCGCTCACCATGCGTTTTGCAGAAAGCTTTGAACCCGATTTGAACTCACGACGCTCCGATTGGCCGCCGATCTCGAACTTGACGTGCGTACCACCAACGTCGACGACCAGGATCCGTCGCCTGGTCTTTCGGCTCTTGCTTTTTTTCTTCATGGGCCCGTTTCCCCGCCTATGCCTTTGACTCCCAGCCGGCGCCGCCATCGACAAACCAGTGAAGTCGACCGACAGGCTCGATCCGGCCGGCCGGCAGGTTTCGGTCGCCACTCCTGGCCTTGGCCACGACGTCCCGCTTGCGGTGACCAACCGCCAGGAAAGCAACGTCGCGGCTGCTGTCGAGGACGGGATAAGTCAACGTAACGCGAGGTTCGGACCTGCCGCTCGGCACCGCAACCACCCAACGTCGCGTCTCTTCAAGAGCGGGCTGGCCCGGAAGCAGTGAAGCAGTGTGACCGTCATCACCAATGCCAAGAAAAGTCACATCGAACAACGGCCGCGCAGCATCCAGGTCATCGGCCCCGTAGTAGTGGCGCAAAGTCTTTTCGTAAGCGGTCGCGCTCTGTTGCGGCGTCATCCCTTCGATCGGCACGGGATGAACGTTGCCTGCGGGGATGGGCGCTTTGGACAGGAGTGCGGCACGCATCATCCCATAATTGCTGTTCGGGTGGTCGTGAGGAACGAAGCGCTCATCGCCCCAGAACCAGTGAACGTGACTCCACGGGAACGCCGTCAAGACAGGCGGCTGGGCCATTAGTTCATAGAGACGACGCGGCGTCGATCCGCCCGAACAACACACGGCAAAAGAGTCGCCGGCAGCGGCGGCCCTTTCGCAAAGCCAATCGGCGGTCCCGCGGGCCAGGGATTCAGCACTTTCGAAAATACGATCGTTCAGATCGCAAGCTGCTGTCATCACGCAACCTCCCGCGGCGTCCGGGCGCCCCCGATGGGAACGCGCTTGCCGTCCACGACGAACCACTCAATGGCTGACGCCCATCCATCGTCGTCATTGCTGGCGGTGATGAAGTCGGCGGCTGCTCTGACCTTCGCATCCCCGTTGCCCATGGCGATGCTGAGGCCGGCCTGGGTAAACATGTCGACGTCGTTCTCGCCGTCGCCAATGGCCGCCGTACGCGCTGCGGGCACGTCCATGAGCCTCGTCAACTCGATCAGGGCTTGGCCCTTGTTGGCCAGCGGATGGGTGAGATCCAGATAGTACGTTTGCGAACGAACGATATTGGCTCGACCGGAAAACGCCGCGCGGAATTCACCCTGCAATTTTGTTAGCTGGCCGAAATCATTGCTCACCGCGACGATCTTCGCGGCGGCGCCGATGACTGCCGCGAAATCGGTCGCCACGGTTGGGCCAAATCCTACCGTCTTCTCCTCAAGGGCAACACGCGGGCCGTTGCGATCGCGAATGATCCAATCCTGCCCCGAAAACACCCAGGCGCTCGCGCCGGATGCTTCGATCGCCTCGACGGCATGCCGCGCCACGTCGGCCGCGATGAGATGGCTTGTGATGACCGAAAGATCGGGCAATGCGATGACGCCCCCGTTGAACCCGGCAACTGGCATCGCGATATTCAGGTTTGAGATGACGGCCTTCAGCCCACGCGGCGGCCGGCTGCTGACGATGGCGAATTTCACACCCTTGTCCCGCAGCGCCCGGACGGCCCCGACTGTTCTCGGGGCAACCGACTTGTCGCTCCGCACCAGCGTGCCGTCCACGTCGGACACCACGGCGGCAATGGTTTCGGGAAGCGAACGCTGGCGGGTCATGGCTTCTTCTCTTGAGGAGAGAGCGGCCGCCATTGCCGGCCCTCGCGTGCCAAAAGCTCATCGGCCTCGGTCGGACCTTGCGACCCCGCGGCATAGCTCGACGGAGGATCGTTTCGCCCGCCGGACCACGAGTCCAGCAACGGTTGGACGATACGCCAGCCCGCTTCGATTTCCTCGGCGCG
>DASXPZ010000325.1:0-3313 GCA_036493275.1 Pirellulales bacterium | reverse complement strand
TCATTCTCTGTGGAATGAATCATCCGAGCCGGCCGAGCTTAATAGGTCTCTGCCGCTACGGTCAACGGCGCGGCAAACGTTCCCACCGCTCGCCCCCTCTTGTCATTCACACGTCCGAACGGCCACAATCCTGGCTGCTCGCGCGACGAACGTCTCCCACACGGCTCGCCGCGCGCGCCGCTCCCTTTTTTTCCCGCATCGCTCGAACCCGAGATTACGAATTATGGTCTTGCGCACTTGGAACCTGGTGGACGCTGAACGGGGCGTTTATCTTCCCACGCTCAAAATGGTCCCGGCCGATATCGTCGGCCCGCAGGTCGTCGGCCTTCGCGCCCAGAAACGCACCATCCAAGGAGGGCCGGGCGACGGGCTCGACGTGGTCGAGATCTCGAATGGGCCGACGCGCCTCGCCGTGTTGCCGGGGCGCGGCATGGGAATCTGGAAGGCGTGGTGCAGCGATATCGAGCTCAGCTGGCGTTCGCCCATTCGCGGCCCGGTCAATCCCAAGCACGTCAACCTGTTCGAAGGAAGCGGCATCGGCTGGCTGGCCGGCTTCGACGAGTTGATCTGCCGCTGCGGTCTCGAATCGAACGGCGCGCCGGAGTGGGACGACCAGGGGCGATTGAAATATCCGCTACATGGCAAGATCGCCAACACGCCTGCCCACCTGGTCGACGTCTCGGCCGACGGCGACACCGGCGAAGTGACGGTCCGCGGCGTCGTCGACGAGTCGCGCCTCTTCGGCCGCAAGCTGCGCCTCACTTCGACGGTGCAACTCACCTCGATGGCGCCCGGCTTTGCCGTGTATGACGAAGTGACGAACCTTTCGAGCGAACCGACCGATTTCGAGCTGCTGTACCACATCAACTTCGGCGTGCCAACGCTCACGCCCGGCGCGCGGATCATTGCGCCCGTGAAGGAGATGGCGCCGCGCGATCCCCATTCGGCCACTGACACGTCGACGTGGCACACTTACGGCGA
Organism: Pirellulales bacterium; assembly: GCA_036493275.1. GTDB lineage: Bacteria > Planctomycetota > Planctomycetia > Pirellulales > JACPPG01 > JACPPG01. The sequence goes on along the minus strand of DASXPZ010000325.1, from coordinate 2,332 downwards.
GCCGAAGCCGGGCTTGGAAGAATTCGTCCACTACTTCCGCATGACGCCGGACCGCGACGGCGTCGTCCCGGTGCTGCTCAAGTTCGGGCCAGATCGCGGGATTGTGCTGCGCTACGAGATCGACCAGTTGCCTTGCTTCACGTTATGGAAATGCCAGCAACCGGCCAGCGACGGCTACGTGACCGGCCTGGAGCCAGGAACGAATTTCCCCAACGTCCGCTCGTACGAGGAAAAGCAAAACCGCACGGCCAAGCTGGCCCCCGGCGCGTCGCGCTCGTTCTCGCTCGATTTCGAGATCGTGAGCACGGCGGAGCGGATGGCGGCAATCGAAGCCGACATAAAAATCATCGCCGGCGACACGCCACCCAAGATTTTCGATAAGCCGCAAGCGGGCTGGGCGCCGGAAGGGGATGAGTGAGGCACGACAATACAGACGTTGTAGATTCACGACAGAGCTCTCGGGCGTGCGTGACCCACATCGGGAATGACGACGTGACATTATGGCAACAGATTTTTTCCAAATTGCGCGGCGAGGCAACGAGACTGAGGTCGCGTGTTTTTCGGATTTGAATGATATAAACATGGTGTCGTCGGACAAACAAACCCTATTGCATGCGGCGATTGCCTATAGAAATAGAGCTGCAATTACGGCATTGCTCAAACTCGGAATTAACATTGATTCACAGGATATCAACGGCGCCACATCATTGCAGTATGCAATTACCAACGGCGATTATGAGTCGACGGAAGCGTTGCTAATTCGCGGAGCGGACATTTCATTACAAGATATCCACGGCAATACAGTATTGTGGACGGCGGTCTTTAATGCTCGTGGACAATATGACTTCGTCGACCTCCTAATGAGGCCTGGCGCGTCGCAGTTCAACAAGTTGAAAAATGTCCACGGTCATTCGCCGTTAGACTTTGCGTCTCAGATAAAAGACACACATCTCGTGCGACTGCTTTCGGGAGAGGGGTCGACTTAAGCGTCATCGAATACGATCGAGTTGGCCCATATCGACAAGGCGGCGTCGTTTGTGCTTGGCGGGATCCTCCGCGAGCATTTCTAAGTCAACCGATCTCGGCCACGCGCCGAACGAGACACGATCTCTCGCCAAGTCCAGGCCCCCGGTTCGCGGATCCTCGCCAGCCAGAAGACGCCCAGTGCGCGTAAGATCGCTCCGGCCACGAACAAGATCGCAAAATAATCGAGCCGGAATGGGCCGAGCGTCAGGCTCACCTCGCGGGCTTGCATCCAATCCAGTAGCACGCCCCCCGCGATCGTGCTCAGCCCGAAGGTCAGTCCGCCAATCGCTTCGAAGAGGGCGATGTAACCGGTGTTTTCTTTGGCCGGAGCGAGCTTTAGCATCAAGTTGTTCAAACAGATATTGACGCCGACGTAGGCCGACCACAAAACATACGCTCCGACGATCCACCATTTGGCGTCCGGCGTGGCCAGCGCGAAGAATAGCAGCGCTGCCGCCACCAGCCCCTGGCTCAGCTCCAGCACCGGCCGGTTTCCGAAGCGATCGCTGACGTTCCCCACCACCGGACTGAGCGCCATCTGGCCGACGCGCATGCCAAGCTGCATCTGCTGCATCGGGAGCACGCCAAAGCCCAGGACCCGATAGACGAACACGCTCTGCGCCGCCTGGGTGATTCCATTGAAAAACGAAAACCAGCCGCGATAGACCAGCAATCTCCGAAAGCGCAAATCGAACAGCGGCAATAGCGCGGCCAGCGCCGAGCGGCGCAAATTGCTTGCGCGGCGTCGCCCTGTCGGAACACCCGGCGTCAACCACAGAGGGACCAGGGAAAGGAGCAGAAACGCGCCGCCAATCGTCGCCGGAATGATATAGCCCAGCAGAATCTGGTCAGGCTCTCCCGCGTGCGAACGTTTCCACTGATCCGTAAAGCGCCCGCTACCGAGCAGCGTGGGTATCAGAAACGCCAGTTGCCACAGGTTGCGGCGCGCGAAGTAACGCCCGCGCACCCGCAGCGGCACGAGCGACCCGAGCCACGACCACAAGGCCACGCTACCGACATATTCGAGCAATTGATGGACGCAGATCAGCGCAATCAGCGCCGCCAGCGTCACAGGGCGCGAAAAGCCGCTGAGCGTGACGAGCGGCAGACCCACCGCGAGCAAAACGTAGCTAGCCAGCGACGTCTTCAGACAGGTCGCCTTCACGCCGCCGAGCGGGCCGAGCAGGGCGGGAGTCGCCAAGCGCAGCAGCCCGATCAGCGAGGGAGCGGCGATCAACAGCGACAGCGCCAGGCCACGCGCGCCGAGCTCTTGGGCCAGGTAATAGACGAGCGTCCCGCTGGTCAG
>DASXPZ010000324.1:0-4708 GCA_036493275.1 Pirellulales bacterium | reverse complement strand
AATAGATGGTTGTTGCCCCGCTTAAGGCGGAGAGGTCGAACTGGCGCCAGTCGGTGACCAGATAGTCCGACGCGCTATCGGGCGAAAGATAATTCGCCAGAAAGAAAGTGGGATGCGCGTCAAGCACTTTCCCCAAGGCGTCGGTTCCGTAGGCCGTAATCTCGAAGAATCCTGTGCCGGCGGCGAATGGGGGCGAGTATCCGTAGGCATCGCCGTCGCGAATCGTCAGCCCGGTGTACGTGGTGTTCGTCACCTCGACGCTCTGGATCTGGTAGCCCGTCGGAAGCTGAAAATGGGGGAGCGCCGTGAGCTGCGTGACGCTGGTGGGATCGAAGTCGAAGGTTTGATAGCCGTTTTGCAATGGGTCGAGATGACCGAAGACGATTGCGTATTGGTCAGGATTGCCATTCACGCCCGGCCCCGCGCCGACTCCGGTAATCGCCGCGTATTGATTCGTGTAGTCGTTATCCTGCGTGTCGTTGACGTTCGAATACGAAAACCCGGCCGCTGTGCCGTAATCCGTATTGAAATCATTGCTGAACGTCACCGCCGCGGGCGAACCCGAAGTAAACGAGCCGCTCAGCAAATTGTTGCCGCTAACCAGATCGAATCCGGGGACTGCGTTCGCCAGCGGACCATAGACGTAATAGCCCGTCGCCACCGTAGAGTCGGACAACTTGGTCGAAGGAGTGACGGAAGGGATGACGGGATTCAGAGGGTCGGGCGGGGCGAGGCTGAGATCGTTGAAGTCGATCACCTCCGCCTTGGCGTGCGCCGCGAAGAGCGCAAGCGAGACTGCAAGCAGAACTGGCAATGCCCGCTGGAGAGTTGTTGGGTAGATGGATTGCGTCATGGTTGCCTCAGGAGATGGAATGAGTGTCAGGTTGCGGTTGAATAGGGAGGATCTCGCTAGAAAACGCCGTCGATCATTTCACCCCCGGCGCGCGAGCACATGCCGGCGAGCGCGGAGTTGTCGATCGTTTGTTGAAGAAAATGGACCGAGCCGTCGGCGAATAGCACTTGCGCTCCGCCCGAGTGGTAGCTGTTTATTTCTTGCCCGTAGTCGTAAAAAATGTATTCCGGGCCGTAGGTGGCCAGTGTGTTGATCGGCGCCGATTGATCGAAGACATTCTTGACGCTCATCCAAAGTGAATTGATTCCTTCAGGCGCCTCGCCGATCAGGATCGTCTGCGACGAGCCATCGGTGATTTGCGACAAGGAAATGTTCATCGCCAGGATCATCGCGCCCCGTTCGGGATCGTTCGTCGCATGCGCCGCTCGCAACGTCCGCTCGCCATTGACCGCGCCGTAGTCGGTGCGCGCGTAGGGGGTGGGCGTGGCCGAAATGTCTTGCGTGTTGCGGAACGGCGTGTCTTTGGGTGAAGTCGGACAGAGAAAAACCGGCAGAACCGTCTGGCCGGCCGCCAGGTTCGAGGGATCTGTGTAGGGGCGGTCGTTGTGAATGCTGGCCAAGAGCGCCGGCTGCTCAAGCTGCGGCAGGATCGACGCGGCCCAACTGAGATTGTTGCTCGTCACCGGCCATCCGCCGCGTGGGAAGACCGACCACGTGTCGTGATAGGCTTGCAGCGCAATGCCCATCTGCTTGAGATTGTTCTTGCACTGGGCGCGCCGCGCCGATTCGCGCGCCATTTGCACCGCCGGCAGCAGCAAGCCGATCAAGACGCCGATGATCGCGATGACCACCAGCACTTCGACGAGCGTAAAACCGCGCTGCGGCTGAAAACGTGTAGGCATAGTGGCGCGCATTGTCAGCGAGCGCAGAGACAAGCCTTGCCGTGAGCGCGCAGGAGTACCACGAAAAGAACGAGCTGTCGCTCGTCTTCGTGTGGACCGATAGGCGCGCGCTCGCCGAGAGCAAAGCTCGATTCAGCGCACTCGCTGCAGTAGCAGTCTCCAGCGCGATGCGTGCTTGCATCGCCCGAAATCACGATCTAGCGCCCGTCCCTCGCAGGCAGCTACGACCCTGTCTTGGTAGGTCTTCTGACTCGGAGCCAATGGTCAGCCCGCCTTCTCGCAAGTCCTTTTCAGGACCGGCAATGGCATTCAGATTGGGCTGCCCGTGACGCTCCATACAGCGGCGGGGCCGTTCCGGATTCTCACCGGATTCCCTGTTTTTGCCGGCCCTTTGAACCAAAGAACCGGCCACCAAGGCAACTGCGGGCCAATATAGCGAGGGCCGGAACTCCGTCAATCCCTCACGCGCCGATTTTGAAGAGTCCAGCCGAGGTAATTTCTGCGTCTGCTCGAACGGTAGCCCCTCTCCATGCTTTCGACGCGGAGCGGAATGGGCCAGAGAAATGTATAATCACAAGAGCTTCCAAACTGGCTTGATTGCATGAAGATGAACAGGGCATTCAATCGGAGTACGAGTCGCCATGAAAATCGATCTCTCTCCTGAGCATCGTGATTTTGTTCGTGAAGAACTTCAAAACGGCCACTTCGCCAGTGAGCAGGAATTGATCGATGAAGCCATCGAGTTGTTGCGCTCCCGACAGGGAGTGCTCGGCAAGCTCCAAACTGGAATCGAGCAGCTCAATCAAGGCGAGGGAGTCGAGTACGGCTCCGGTGATCGAGGGCGATTCATCGCTGATCTTCTCGGTGGCCGAGATTCGACTGTGGAAGGTTCGCAGCCGTGAACTGCTTTCGGCTTTCGCCTCAGGCCAAGTGCGATCTTCAAGAAATTCACGCCTTCTTCGCCTCGGATAACCAACTCGCCGCCGATCGGCTGATCGATCGCTTCTTCGATCACTTTCAGCGTCTCGCTACTTTCCCTGAGTTGGGGACATTGCGGAATGACTTGCATCCAGGTTTGCGAATCTGGTCTGAAGGTCGTTACGTTATTCTCTACCTGACGACTCCTAACGGAATCGACGTCGCTCACGTGGTTCACGGATCACGCGAGATTGTATCACTATTGCCTAAGCTGAGAAGGGAATGATCGTGGGCGGCGAACCTGCGATTCAGCCACCTTATCGCTTGGATTTGAAATTCCAGCATGAGCGCTATCGAACCCGACAACGCCGACGCGATCCGCGAGCACAATCGCCGTGCCTGGGACGCGCTGGTCGAGCGCGGTCAACGTTTCACCACGCCGGCCAAAGATGATGACGTCTCCGGCGCGGCCGGAACCGTCGCCGGAGATCGCTGGTTGGATGGCGGGCTCGCTGGGCAGCGGCTGTTATGCCTGGCCGCCGGGGGTGGCAGGCAGAGCATGTTTTACGCCGCCGCCGGCGCGGTGGTGACTGTCGTCGACGTCAGCCCGGCGATGATCGCGCTCGATCGCCAGGTGGCCGCCGAGCGCGGGCTGAACATTCGCGCCGTCTGCGCGTCGATGGACGATCTCTCGGCGTTTGCGCAGGCCGAGTTCGACGTCGTCATCCAGCCGGTCAGTTCGTGTTATCTGCCCGACGTGACGCGCATCTATCGCGAAGTGAGTCGCGTGCTGTCGCCGGGAGGTCTGTACATCAGCCAGCACAAGCAGCCGACGAGCCTGCAAGCCGAGATTCACCCCACCACGCGCGGCTACGAAGTGACCACGCCGTACGATCACCGCGGCCCGCTGCCGCCGGTGATCGGCAGCCCGCATCGCGAAGAGGGAACGCTCGAATTCTTGCACGGCTGGCAAGACCTGATCGGCGGACTGTGCCGCGCGGGCTTCGTGATCGAAGACCTGCTCGAACCAAAACATGGCGACGCAGCGGCGGCGATCGGCAGCTTCGCGCACCGCAGTCGCTACGCGCCCCCCTACGTCCGCATCAAGGCCCGCCGCGTGGCGACGCAAGACGAGAGCCGCGCCCCAGCCGGCCAACTCTGGACGCCGGAATAGTTACCAAGCTGGAAACGGCCGTAAGGCAGGTCTTTTTTTCCTCTCGCCTCTGGCCTGTGGCCTTTCGCCTATTTCCTTTTCTTCCCGCGCCCCCAAATCGCGCGGCCCGGCTTCGCTCCGGTGTGCTCGCCATCCTTGAGGACTTGCACGCCGTTGACCAGCACATGCGCCACGCCGGTCGAGTATTGATGCGGCTGCTCGAAGGTGGCGTGATCCTGGATCTTGCCCGGATCGAAGACCACCACGTCCGCGAAGTATTCCGGCTTGAGCAGCCCGCGATCCTTCAAACCCAAGTGCGCGGCGGGCATGCCGCTCAATTTGCGGATCGCCTCGGCCAGCGGGATCACTTTTTCATCGCGCACATACTTGCCCAGCAGGCGGGCGACGTTACCGTACGTCCGCGGATGGGGCTGCGAAAGGAGAAAGGCGCCCTCGGGCGCTTCGCTGCCGGCGTCCGAGCCGAAGCTGAGCCAGGGGAGCGTGATGTTCCGCTTCACGTCGGCCTCGTCCATCATGAAGTACACTGTGTCGACGCGGCTGTTGTCTTCGATCACCAGGTCCATCGCCGCTTCTTCCGGCGTCGTCTTTCGCTGGGCCGCCACTTGGGCCAATGTTTTGCCCGTCAGGTGCTTTAGATCGGGATTCTTGAAGCCCACCAGCAGCACGCGCCCGGGCGAGCCGGCGGCCAAGAGCAGATTTTCCCACTTGTCGGTCTTCGTGCGCATTTCTTCGGCCACTTTGGCGCGAATCTTCGGATCGCGGAGCCGGTCAGTCCAATCTCCCAGACCTCCTTCTTGCACCCAGGGGGGCATGGCGCCGTTGAGCCCCGTCGCGCCGGCGGTGTAGAGGTACATGTCGGCC
>DASXPZ010000323.1:0-9140 GCA_036493275.1 Pirellulales bacterium | reverse complement strand
CGATTTTTCGGCAGGGTCGGACAGTTTTCATTGGGCGTTTCTCGAACGGAGCTTCGGTGGTTTTTATCCGAGCTTCGGCCAGTTCGAGGCGTGCGCGGCCCCCTGGTTCGAACTGCAAAAAACAGTCGACGGCACCGACGATTATCGTTTGACCAGCGAGGCCTGGTTATCGCGCATGCAACGGGCGCTGCGCTCTCCGCGCGAGCTGTTCCGGATGACCCGCCGCTCGGCGCCGGTGCTACTGCGTCACCCGCGGCAATCCGCGACGATGCTGGCTTGCCTGCTGCGGTGGCAATCTTGGAACTGGCAATTCCGCGGCGCCAATCCGCCGACGCGGTTGTTGCGACAAACATGGCGCGCGACATTCGCTTAGCAATACCCAGTTCAAAAGGGCGCCCGGCGGGCCACGATGCGTAGGCCGGCGTTACTCTTTGCCGATATCGATCACGCGTTCACTGGGGACGGCCGGCAGGACGAAGATTTTGCCGTCACCCATCCGCCCCGTGCGGGCGACTTCGACGATGCGGCGGGTGATCTCTTCGACCCGCGCGTCCTCCACCCAAAGATTGATCTCGACCTTTGGCAAAAAAGCCTGCGAGTACTCGCTGCCGGCGTATTGATCGAGATAGCTTTTCTGCCGGCCAAATCCTTTCACCTCGCGCACGCTCACGGCTTCGAGCGGGGCGCGCTTCAACCCTTCGAGAACTTTCTCGACGAGGTACGGCTTGACGATGGCGACGACCAGCTTCACGGCGGTAATGGCTCCGAATGGTCGTCCGCGCGTTGTACCGTGTGCCACCGGCTCTGCCGGCGCCGGATTGGAACTGCACTGGCAAAGCCAGAAGCAGAATTGGCCAAGCCAGTGGCACACATCAAATTATCGTTGGCAGAGCACTAGCTGAAAAAGTTCTCACCCGTCAGGTTCAGCTCGGGGCCGCTCACCACATCGACGTCGCCGTTGACCTTGGTGCAACAGGCCAGCCGCAAGGTGTCTTCGTTGCCGAGGTAAGCCGCCTGCTCGATGGGGTTGAGATTGAACTGCACTTTCTCGCGGATCGTCTTACCGGAACAGTTTTCCATTCCCTTGGTGATCAACACGCGGCAGGTGCCGCACGTTCCCAGTCCGTGGCAGTTGAAAATCGCGTTCAGTCCGGCGCCGTAGCCGTTGATGCCGTTGTACAGCTTGACGCCGGCGTCCAGGGCCACTTTGCGCAGGTTCGCCCCTGCGGGAACCTCGACTTGCTTTTTCTCTTTGACGAAGTTCACGATTGGCATCGCTGACCCTGTTAGCTCGAATGAGGGAATAATGGCCAGGTAGGCCAAACGATAAATAACGTGGGCGTTTCTGCGTCGAAGCTAATTTACCCTACAGAGGGCGAACTGAAAACGGCGCCGCCGGGACAAACCACCGCGGCTCGCCGTTTTGGTGGGAGTTTTATCGAGAAACGGTTTTAATCGACGACAGCCGGTCCGCGCAAAAAAAGCGGCGCCGGTCGCGACAGATTGCGCGACCGGCGCCGAAAAGTTACTACTGACAATCACTCGCGGCAGACGACGTTAGAACGCCCCCACGCCGCTTTGCTGGGCGACCATCTTAGCGGCCGCTCCAATCAACTGCAGGATGCCTTCTTCCGCCTCGATCCGCGTCAGATAGCCGTTGCGGATCGGTTCCAAAGTCACTTGGACCTTGTCCTTGCCGCTCGACTTCAAGGCGCTGGCCATCGAAGCCAGGATGGGGTTGGCGTCTTGCTGTTGCGACATGAGCTTCAGGATGGGCGCCAGGTGAATCACGAAATCGAACGGACGATTGTCGGTCTGCGTTACGCCTTCCGACTTGTCGATCACGCTCTTGATCGTGTCCATGCCCTTGGCGCCGATGGCGAAGAAAGCGCTCTCTTTGCCAAACGCGACGGTGACAATCGCCTTGTCGCCGATCAATTTCTTGATCGCCTCGGCGCCTTCGTCACCACTGGGAATGTCGACCGTGAGGGTCGAGAACTTTACGCCCTTGTGCGTGGCGACGTCCAACTTCAGGCCATCGGCCGGGAAGTTCGGGTCGGACTTGGCCAGGTCGGCCAGCTTCTTGATGACCCCTTCCAAACGATTGCCGTCGCTCACCATTCCGCCCGCGACCAGCGTGTACGGGCCATCGCCCAGGACGACGGCGCCGCCATTGAGATTCCCCTTCTTGAGGGTATCTTCGACGACCGAAATGACCTCGGCCACCACGTCTTTTACCGTGGTCTTGACCGTGTCGTTGCCGCCGAGCGTGTCGTCCAACTGCTGGTCGATCTGCGACTTCATCTGGCGAATCATCGCGACCGATTGCGCGACATTGTCCGGATCGGACTTGCTGTTGACGTGCAGCGAAGCCACGGCGTCCTTCATCTGGAAGCCGGTGAACTTCGACGGACCGGCTGGCGGAGTCGCCATCTGCTTGGCGGTCTTGCTCCCTTCGACGGCGGTCATCGACAGGTCGAGGAACGTGCGACGGCCAGGCTGGTCGATCGCCCACCCGAGCACGACCTCGTCGAGCTCGTTGATCATGGTAACCATGGCGTCCATCTGCTGCTGGGTAGCCTTCGAGCGGGCTTCATAGGCCGCGTCGCTCTCGCCCGGCGACTGTTCCAGATTTCCCTCGACTCCCAGCTTGATCTGGTCGATCGCCAACTGACGGAAGACTTCGGGAATGTTCTGGATGTTCAACCGAACAGCGAGGTCATACTTCTTTTCCAACCCGCCGAGCAACTTGGTCGGGTCCTTCGGCAGATTCTGCAATCCGGCTGAATCCTGGCTGAGATAGGCGTAACCGTCCTTCTCCTTCAGGTAGATCGGGATGGGCATGGCCGGCGCTTGCAATTTGTAAACGCCGTCTTCCTTCTCAGGATCGCCGAGCAAACCGCCCAGCGCGTCGAGCAGCTTCTTCAGGTCGGTGACCGGAATGAAGCCCAGAATCTGGAAGCTCAGGCCATCGGTGCTGGCGGCCAGACCCCAGGGCTTGCTCTTGTCGAGTCCGGCCAGGCCTTGTCCCTGCGTGAACAGGGTGATCATCCCTTCCAGATTTTTGGCAATATCGGGATTGTCCGACAGCTTGCCGACGAAGGCGATGTCATCAAGGATTTTTTGGTAGCTGGCAATCGAGACCACGATGATTGGCTTCATCTGGTCGTCCGCGGACGCGCGGCTCGCTCCGCCCAATAACAGCAGGGCGACGGCCAAGGTGGACAACAATGTTTTCTTCACAGCGATCATCTCCTAATAAATGCCCGGCAGGCCACAAACTGGCCCTAACTCGCGATACCCTAATAACCCGCTGGGTCGTTATACCCGGCGAAACAAGCCTTGGTTTTAGCGAAAATCCCAGGCCATGCTACCGCCTGAGCGCAAAAAGTGGCGAGGAACTCCCGCGAAACAGGCGTGGTTGGCCCATGATAACGAGGCGAAATCTCGCAACGGCAGAGAAACGTACCACACGGTTATTGCCGCGTCCGGCGTTCTTGCTCCGAGTCTCCCAGTGGTCGCTGAAAGCCGACGCCAACTGGGGGCCCCCACGGCGGGCGTTCGGGGGCTGGAAACCAGAAGAGAACCCTCCGCCCAAAAGCCGTTCGCAATTTTATCGCTCGCGGAACGTGATACGGCCTTTGGTCAGGTCGTAAGGAGAGAGCTCGACGCGCACTTTGTCGCCCGGCACGATGCGAATGAAGTTCTTACGCATCCGTCCGGCGACGTGCGCAATGACAGAATGTCCCCCATCTAGCGTGACCCGAAAACGGGTGTTCGCCAGCGCCTGGGTGACGACTCCTTCGACTTCTAACGCCTCTTCCTTTTCCGCCATAGATGGCTCCCACTGCCAGATTTGCCCTGCGCCGCCGCTTGCGCGCTCGGTTCCGAATTGTAGCATCTTAACGGCTACCCCCCAAGCGCCTAGCGCGGAATATCCGCGCCACTCAAAGCCTGAGGCCTCGCTTCCATTACCAGCATCCGCCATGAAATGGCTGCCGGATGTGACGCCGTCTGGTAATGAGGTCCCAAAACGATCGATTCGCGGCGCTCTAATGGACGCCGGCAAGACCCTCGGCCAGCGCGGTGATGATCGCCTCGGGCGACTCGATGCCAATCGAAAGTCGGATCGTGCCGGCCGTGATCCCCAGGCTGGCCCGCGCCTCGGGCGTCATCCCGCGATGGCTAGTGCTTTCCGGATGGCTGAGCGTGGTGCTCAGATCGCCAAGCGATGGACTGAACGGAATGGAGAGAGCGCCTGCTATAAAGGCGTCGGCCGCGCTTCGGCCGCCGGCCAACGTAAACGTGATCACCGTGCCGAACTGCCCGCCGAACTGTCGCGCCGCGATGGCGTGGTCCGGATGGTCTGGCAAGCCAGGATAATAGATCGCCTGTAATTGCGGCTGCTTCGTCAGGTAGCGCGCCGCTTCGAGTGCGGTCTCTGTCGCGCGACGCACGCGGAGCGCCATCGTCGATAGTCCACGCGCCGCCAACCAGCAATCAAACGGACTCGACGCCAGCCCCCAAGTCGAAAGCACCGTCGGCACGCGGGCCCAATCGCGCTCGCTTCCGCATAATAACCCTAGACAAACGTCGCTGTGACCTCCCATCGTCTTGGTCAGGCTTTCCATCACCATGTCTGCGCCGAGCGAAAGCGGGCGGCAAACGGCCGGTCCGGCAAAGGTGTTGTCGACGAGCAAGATCGCTCCGGCTGCGTGCGAAGCTTTGGCCAAGCCAGCCAAATCGGGCGTGCGCAAGAGGGGATTCGTAATAGTCTCGCATACCACCAACCGAGTTTTGATCCGCAGCGCGGCGCGGGTTTGTGGGAGGTCGCAAACGTCGACCACCGTGCCCTCGATTCCCAGGCGTCCGCACTCGCCGATCAGCAATTGCGCGGTTCGCCCATAAAGTTGATTGCTGACCAGCACGCGGTCGCCTGCGGAGAGTTGAGAGAGAACGCCCGCGGCCAGCGCCGCCATGCCCGAGGCGCAGATCGCGGCGCGCTCCGCCCCGTGGAGTTGTCGGCATTTTTCCGCCAACATGTCGGCGTTGGGATTGCCATCGCGAACATAGATGTACCCCGCGGTCTGTCCCGCCATCAGCGCTTCGGCCTGCGCGATGTCTTGGCAGCGGTAGACGGCCGAAGTGTACAGGGGGGGAGCCAACGGCTGGGTCGGCTGCGGGGGCATGACGTCAGGGCGGGGGCAAATGTCGTCTGGATTCTCGGCCATGGGCTTGTGGATCCTTGCCTGGGCGGGGCGCGTTTGGGCCAAAGCGGGGCCTGTCGAGAACCCTCGGCCTCGCGAAATGCTGGAGGCGCCTCCGTCGAAGCGATATACTGACTGAAGCCACGCTTCCCCGAGGCTATTTTGTCGTTCCGACGCCCTGCGGGCTAGCTCTGATAGCAAATCGACGCATTCGCGTCGGAAAAGAGGGGCGGAAAGCGATTTTCAGAGAGCCTCTTCACCTCAAGCGACCGAAAGACAGATTATCGGGGTTAAGTCGAGATTGAGGGCCGGCTCGGCACATCTTGGTAACCGGTGACTCGATAATACGCTAATACGCTCTGAATCCAGAGTTTAACGATGAATCATGGCGCCAAATCGGCCCGCGACGCGTAGGATTACGTAGAATTGGCGATTGACGGCGAACCCGGTCGGCCAACGCCGGCGCCCCCGCGGCAGAGGGGACGTCGCGAGGCTGCCCGAACAGGTCGACCGCGCGCCACTCCACTGCAAAAGGTGTTCGATGAGCACGGAACAGGCGATCGACCCGGAACTGGTCGAACAGACAAAACAGCAGATCCGCAGCCTGGTCAGCGAGATTGCGCAATTCGCTCGTCAAGACATCGGCGCGCAAGAGTTCTACAGCGAGTTTCTGAATCGCGTTGTCTCAGCGCTGGCCGCGGTGGGGGGCGCCGTTTGGACTCCGTCCGAAGGGGGCGGCTTACAGCTCGATTACCAAATCAACCTGCGCGAGACCGAGCTTGCCGCCAGCGACGACAATCTGCAGCGTCACGGCCGCCTGTTGCAAAAAGTGATGCGCACCGGCGAGCCGGCGCTCGTGCCGCCCCACTCCGGCGAAGGAGCCGAAGATCAGGCCGGCAATCCGACCAGCTACTTGCTGGTGCTCGCGCCGGTGCGAGTGGAGTCGGAAACCCGCGGGGTCGTCGAAGTCTTTCAGCGCGCTAGCGCCGACGTCCGCACGCAGCGTGGCTATCTGCGCTTTCTGGCTCAGATGGCCGAACTGGTCAGCGATTTTTTGCGCTCGCGGCAGCTTCGCCAGTTTTCGGATCGCCAGGCGCTGTGGAATCAGTTGGAGAATTTCACCCGCGCAGCCCACTCCAGCCTCGATCCGGGTGAGACCGCCTATACGCTGGTCAACGAAGCCAGACGCCTGATTGGCTGCGACCGCGTCAGCATCGCGATCAAGAAGGGGAAGAAGTGCTACATCGAGGCGATCAGCGGCCAGGACGTCATCGATCGTCGCTCGAACACCGTTTCGCTACTCAATCGGCTATCTACCGCCGTGGTGGCGGCGGGCGAGCCGGTCTGGTATTCGGGCGACACGACCGACATGGCGCCGCAAGTGGAAGAAGCCATTGAAGAATACGTCGATGACTCACACGCTAAAAACGTAGCTATTTTGCCGCTCGTTCGGCAGCGGCCCGAGTTAGAAGTCGAAAACGAATCCGCCGGCGAAGTAATCGGCGCGCTGATTGTCGAACAAATCGAAGACAGCCGCACGCGCGACGGGATGGTCCAGCGCGTGAATGTCGTGTGCGAGCATAGCTCCACCGCGCTGGGCAACGCCCTACAGCACAGCCGGCTGTTCTTGTTGCCTCTCTGGCGGACGCTGGGCAAGGCGCGCTGGGTGCTGGCCGCGCGAACTTTGCCCAAGACGATTGCGGTTCTGCTGGCCCTCGTTGGCGCTGGAGCGGCGCTAGCCATTGTTCCGGCGGACTTCCGTATCGAAGGCAAGGGAACGCTCCAGCCCGTCCATCGCAAAGAAGTCTTTTCGCAAATCGAGGGGACCGTCATCGAGATTTTCGTCGACCACGGCACTCCCGTGAAAAAAGGGCAAGCGCTGGCCAGGATGCGCAATTCGGACCTCGACGTTCAATTTGAACAACTGCTCGGTGAGAAGGCGGAAGCCGTTCAAAATCTGGCCGCCGCCAAAGGCAGATCGCTCGGCATGGATCATCGGCAACGCAGCGACCCTCAACAACCGAATCGCGACGAGGAAGACCGCGCGCGAGCCGAAGAACGCCAACTACGCGAAAAAACGGCTTCGCTCGACCGGCGGCTCAAACTACTTGAAGAAAAGAAAAAGCTGCTGATCGTTCGCAGCCCAATCGACGGTCATGTCACTACCTGGGATCTGAAAAATCTGCTCGACGAGCGAACGGTGCAGCCGGGCCAGGTGCTGATGAGCGTCTCCGACGCCAGCGGTCCCTGGGAGCTGGAAGTCCTCATGCCCGAAGATCAAATGGGCTATGTGGCGCGAGCTCAAAAAGAATTCAATCGCAAAGATTTGGACGTGTCGTACTACCTGGCCAATGAGCCAGGCGAAAAGCACGACGGGCAGGTCAAAGACGTGCATCTCATCGCGGAATCGCGCGGCGAAGAAGGAAACACGGTCATGATTTATGTGGGAATCGACAAGGCCGACTTGGGAGATTTTTTAACGCAAGGAGCGGGCGTCTCGGCTCGCGTCGACTGCGGCAAGCGCGCCATCGGGTTCGTCTGGTTCCACGATCTGTTTGAGTTCGTGCAATCGAGAATCTTGTTCAGGTTGTAATAAGAAACACAGGGCGATTCGAATCCGGGGCGGCGCAAGCGGCTGCGGCGAACAGCAAAAAATTCGGAAAAGAGGAATTGATCATGTTGCGAAAATCGATGTTCAGCCTGCTTGCCGTGGTTGCCGTGGGGTTGGGGGCGCTGGCAGTGGTGGCGCAAGATAATTCCCCCGGCTCGCCTCGACCGAATCCCAATGAAGCGCACATTCCCAATTGCATGGTCTTTGCCAAGCATGAGGTGCAAGTCTCGGCGCAAGAGGCCGGCGTGCTAAAAAAGCTGACCGAATTCGCCGAAGAAGGCAAGATGGTCGAAGTCGGCACGAATCTCGGGCAGATCGACGACGGCCAGGCGCAAAACAAGCTGATCGTCGCCAAGGCCGAACAAGCCGTGGCCGAAGCCAAGGCCGCCAGCGACGTCAACATCCGCTACAACAAGGCGGCCTCGGGCGCCGCTGAACAGGCGTTTAAGTTGAGCGTCGAAGCGACTCAGATCGCCCCGAAGTCGAAATCGGCGGTCGAACTCAAGCGACTAGAGCTCGAATGGCAAAAGGCGTTCCTCGGCATTGAACAGGCCACGCGAGATCGTGACATCGACAAGCTGACCGCCGGCGCCAAGGCCGCCGAGACCGCCGCTGCCGAAAACGACGTCGAACGTCGCAAGATCGTGGCTCCCATCGCCGGCGAAGTCACCAAAGTCAAGCCGCGCGTCGGCGAATGGCTCGATCCGGGCAAGCCGGTCTTGTGGATCGCCGATTTGCAAACGATGTGGGTCGAAGGCTTCGTCAAGAGCAGCGAGTACTCGCTCGGGCAGGTCGCCCACAAGCCAATCCGGGTGACCGCCGAAATCGGACCGAATCATCAGAAGGAAGTCTTCGACGGCAAGATCGTCTTCGTCGAGAAAGACATCCGGGGCGGCGAGTTCCGCGTGCGGGCCGAAGTGGAGAATCGTCGCGACAAAACCACCGGCGAATGGCTGCTCGTCCCCGGCATGGAACCCGACATGACCATCTTGTTGGGAGCCGCCAAACTGGCCGCGGACAACTCCACGGCAAAATAATCATAGAAGCCACGCGCTGGACGACTGGTCACACTTCCCTCGCGGCGCGTGCCACTGCTGGCTTGTCCAGCGGCGCCTCGAAGTGAAGAGAGTCGCCCACCGACAATCCAGTTTTTTACGAAGCACTTGGCGCAGTCCGCGGCGTTATTTGCTTGCGCGGCGCATTGCCCCGTCGCGACGACAGTTTGGCGCTCGTCATCCATCTGCCCGCTAGTTCCGCATGGCCACACTTGCCGATAGTTTGGTTTCCAGCTCCGCGCGTCGGCTCAGCGTGCGCGTCCGCCC
>DASXPZ010000322.1:0-5094 GCA_036493275.1 Pirellulales bacterium | reverse complement strand
GCTCGTCGCGGCGACAGCAAGCGAAAAGGGGCGGTCTTCCTCGCTCTGGGGGAGTGTTTTCAGGCGATCAAGCAGTACAAGCTGGCGCTGACGAATTTCGAGTCGGCGGTTACGGAAACGCCGGAGCGAGACGTCGAAGAGCGGAAGCTGGCCTTGTATCGAACCGGCAATCTGGCGGCCTTCATGAGGAATTTCGACCTGGCTGAGAAGTACTTGAACGAGCTGGCGGGGATCGATTTCGGCTATAAGGACGTCTCAGCCCTGCTGGACAAGTTGAGCCGCTTAAGAGAAGATGGCGAGTCTGCCGGCGGCGACCCGCTTGGCTAGCGCGCCGGGGGCAGCAAAAGCCCATTGGACTGCGGAACCGTCGACACATCGCGCCTCTATTTTCTGAACTGTCTATGCCAACGACCAAAAGTGCCAAGAAGCGTCTCCGTCAAAGTCTCGAACGTCGCGGCCGTAATCGCGCCACCCGCAGCGTCCTGAAGGGTCAAGTCAAAAAGGTGCGCGACGCCGCCGAAGCGGGCGAAGCCGAGAAGGCCGCCGCAGAGCTCCGGCTGGCCGCCCAGCGACTTGATCAGGCTGCCGCTCGCGGCGTCGTCCATCGCAACGCCGCGGCGCGAACCAAGTCGCGCTTGTCGAAGGCGATTAAGGCCATCGGCGGTAAAGCCCCCAGTGGCAAGACGGCCGGCGCGAAGGTTGCCAGCGGCAAGAAGTAGGCTCGGTCGACGTTGGATCCTTGAGACGCGTTTCGGCGTTTTTGCTGCGCGTGGTGGATTGGCGTTCTACCGAGCAGGGACGACTGCTGCTGTTCTCCGTCGCGCGTCGAATTGGCTGCTGCGCCTGTCCGTTCTGACAATGTCCTGTTCTGCCATTCGTGCGGTCTTCTCGCCATGACAAAGTCTGACTCGCGGACCGCTGTCTACACCGGGTCGTTCGATCCGATCACGTTAGGTCATTTAAACGTCATCGAACGCGCCAGCACGCTGGTCGACAAACTGATCGTCGGCATCGGCGTCAACGCCGGCAAAGACCCGATGTTCACCACCGACGAGCGCGTCGAGCTGGTCGTCCGATCGACGGCCCGCTTTCCGAATGTCGAGGTGCAACAGTTCTCCGGCCTGGCGGTTCATTTTGTGCGGAAGTGCGGAGCCCGCGTGATGGTCCGCGGCGTGCGGCCACTGACCGATCTCGAAACCGAGATCACGATGATGATGGCCAACCGCCAACTCGACCCCGGCATTGAGACCGTGGTGCTGATGGCAGACACCGAGTTCGCCCACGTCTCAAGCTCGCTGATCAAGCAGATCGCGCCGATCGCCGACGACGCAGAACTGGCCCGCTTCGTTCCTCCCGAAGTGATCGTCGAGCTACGCCGCAAGATGGGCCCGCCGCAGGACAGCCTGAAAGTTTAGCTCGACTAGCGGCCACTCCGCGGTCGAGGATCGACTCGCGCAGCCGGTCACTCCGCTCACGTCGCCAATTCGGCGAAGTTCTTCAAGATCCGCAGCCCGTCAGCCTGGCTCTTTTCTGGGTGGAATTGCGTGGCGAACAAGTTGTCTCGCCAGATCATCGCTGTGAAGGGCCGCGGATAATTGGCTTCGGCGGCGATCACCGATCGATCGGTCGGCGCCACGTAGTACGAATGAACGAAGTACATGTACGGCGCCGCGACCAGGCCCGCCAACAGCGGCGCCGGGCGGACCACCTGCAATTGGTTCCAGCCCATGTGGGGCACTTTGTACTCCGGTGGAACCTCGAAGCGGACGACTTCGCCAGGCAGAACGCCCAGCCCTTCGTGCCGTCCCCCTTCGTGCCCAACCTCGAACAGCAACTGCAAACCGAGGCAAACGCCGAGAAACGGCTTTCCAAATTCGATCGTCTGGCGGATGTGCGGAATCAGCCCGCGGGCGTGAAGCTCGCTCATCGCGTCGCCAAACGCGCCGACGCCGGGGAGCACAACCCGATCTGCCGCGGCAATCTCGGCCGGGTCGCAGGTGACGATCGCCCGATGGCCGACCTTCTCGAATCCCTTTTGCACGCTGCGGAGGTTGCCCATCCCGTAATCAATAATCGCAATCATGCTGCCAATATACTGCAAAAAAAGAGGGGCGCGAGGGGCGGTCTTCGGTGTAGGAGAGAGACCTGCGACAGTCGCGAGGTTCAGCCCGGCACGTCCAGCTGTCAGGGGGCGCGTCGGCCAGTAGCCTGCCAGTCACCCCAACACTTCCTGGATCGATTGCCCCAGGATCTCGACCATGCGGTCGATCTGAGCCTCGGTCGTCACAAACGGGGGCGCCAGGTTGTAGACGTCGCCTCGCAGGCGCGTGAAGAGGCCGCGCTGTTGAGTTGCCGCGTGAACGCGCGGGCCAATTTTTTCGCTGGCCGGGAATTCAGCCTTCGTCTGCTTGTCTGCCACGAATTCCACCGCCGTCATCAATCCCAAGCCTCGCACGTCGCCGACGTGCTTGTGCCCGGCCAGAGTTTGCAATCCCTTTAGTAATCGCGACCCCAGTTCGGCGGCGCGCGCGACAAGCCCCTCGCGCTCGATAATGTCGAGATTCGCCAAGGCGACCGCGCAGCCGACCGGATGGCCCGAGTAGGTGAAGGCATGCATCCAGGTCTGATCGTCCGGCGCGTTGTCGATGGCCGCGGCAATCCGATCGTTGACGCCGATGCCGCCGAGCGGAAAGTAACCACTGGTGATCGCCTTGGCGAAACTGAGAATGTCCGGCTCGACGCCATAGCGCGATAGACCGAACCAATGCCCGGTGCGGCCGAAGCCCGTGATGACCTCATCGGCGATCAACAACACATCGTGGCGATCGCAAATCTGGCGGATGCGCGGCCAGTAGTCGTCTTGCGGAACGATCACGCCCCCCGCGCCTTGAATGGGCTCCCCCAAGAACGCGGCGACATTTTCCGGCCCCTCGGCAAGAATCGCCGCTTCGAGCAGATCGGCGGCCTGTTGACCCGGCGTGCGTGGATCATCGGCAGGCGTTCCGGCCGGAGGCTGAAATCGATACGGGTAAGGGCTGGCGATGTGCGAGAAACCCGGCGTCCGTGGCTCGAACATCGGCCAGTACGAGCTGATGCCGGTGGCGGACATCGCGGCCAACGTCGTTCCGTGGTAGCCCCATTGGCGGCCGATAACGCGCGTTTTGCTCGGGCGCCCCTGCGTGCGCCAAAAATAGCGGGCCGTTTTGAACGCGCTTTCGTTCGATTCGGCTCCTCCGGAAGTGAAGAAGAACCGCTTGACGCCGGGATAACAAAGCCGGGCTACTCGGTCGGCCAGCGCGATGGCCTGCGGGTTGGAGCTACCGGCGTAGGCGGTGGCGAAGCCGAGCGTGTCCATCTGTCTACGGGCGGCCTCGCCTAATTCGCGCCGGCCATGCCCGATGACGACATTCCACAATCCGGCCAGGCCATCGAGATACTCTCGGCCATCCTGGTCGATCAGCACGGCCCCATGCCCACTCGTCCAGACATGGGCGTGTTGTTGCGCGGCAGGGCGCTGCAAGGGATGGATCAGATGCGCGCGATCTCGCGCCAGAGATGCGTCTTGTTCGTTCATAAATGGCAGAAGCGCGAATGAGGCGCCGCGAAAGGCAGGGCGGGCGGCGGAAAAAGACCATTTTAGCCATCGGCGCCGGCTCCGCGGTAGCCACCAGGCTCTCGAAGTGCGCAAAGCAGCCCCTGAGTGGGGCGGCCTGGCTTACGGACGGTGGAGAGGGCCGTCTGGTTTCAGAGGCGGAGCGCCGGGCCCGGGCGCCCGGACGCTTCAAACGAGCCGAGTCTTTCGGCTGCCTCTGGTTCGCTCGATGGCGAACATATCTCGAACAACGATCGCGAATCCGCAAGCGGCGCCTGTCGTCGGCTTTGGCTCGCGAGGGCCGGCCGTCGACTTCCACTTACTGCTTGCGGTTTGGTCCCGATCCGTCGCGGGGGTCTGCCGCGACGGCTTGAATACTCGGCGAGCCGCTCGGACGCCTCCAATCACAGTGCGTCCGGCAGCCTTGAACCTAACCCCATCCGAAAACCAGCGGTTGCCAGCAACACCGGCCTTGATCGCTGCATGAAACTTAGCTTTTCGAATAGGCGCCAAAACCTTTAGACGAGCTCCTTGCGGGCGCCGATCAGCGTGCGAAGCCGCTCAGCAAGCAAGGCCACGTCGAAAGGTTTCTTGAACGTCTCGTTGATCGTCGAACGGTCGAAGCTGTTCGCGTTGCCGTCATCTGGCAGCAGAGCGATCAGAATCGTTTCGGAGTACTCACTGTTGCGACGCAGATTTTGACAGATCTGCAGGGCCTCAGTGCGACCGATCGAAAAATCGACGATAATGCAATCCGGATGGAAACTCTCGGCCTGGATGCCAGCCTCGAAACCGCTGGCGGCGACTCCGACGCGGAAGTTGCGTTCCGCAGGCAGCTCGCGCTTCAGGTTCTCGATCAGCACCTGGTCCTGCCCAACGAGCAGCACCTTGGCCATTGCTTCGTCTTCCAAATCGCCCAGCGGCATGCCGTGCTCTTTGAGGAAACGAATCAGATACTCGCGTGGGATCCGCCGGTCTTGCGATCCGGGGATTCGGTAGCCCTTTAGCCGGCCGGAGTCGAACCATTTGCTCACCGTGCGCGGGGCCACTTTACAGATCTTTGCGACCTGTCCAGTTGTAAAGACCTTCATCAAACTCTCCAATCTCGTTCACGTTGTGTGGGAACTTGGCTCTCCCGGAATGACCTAGGTTCCGGGATCGCTAAAGCCCCTTGCTTGCGCCGCGTGACGGTTGTCTCGCGGTCCTTCGTGCCGGCTGTGGGGCCAACCAAGCCGTCCGGCAGCACAAGCATCTGGGTCGGGGCCCTACGTCTTTTCTCGCTCTCGTTTCTGGCTCTGGCTCAGCTCCCTCTAAACCCGCGCCTACAGTCCCTATCGACAGGCGACGTATGCGGCAACCAGGGAAAATCCGTAATCTAGGGAACTTGCGTTCCTCTCGAAGCATTACGGACAATCGCTGATCGTCGCCCAGTCAACCTGGCGGCGACAGTTGCGGACGCAGGGGGAGCCGGCGCATTGAACGGCGCATTGCTGCGGCCGCTC
>DASXPZ010000321.1:0-11301 GCA_036493275.1 Pirellulales bacterium | reverse complement strand
TCTCCGAAAACAAGTGGCGCCTTGGCGACTAGTTTTTTATTGTACTCTCGCGCGCTATGCACCACTGCCGGCCTGTCCACGGCGGCGCCCCCGTCCGCTTGACCCTACCGGGCGGGCATGTCATTTTCACCAGCGTGAAATACCAACCGTTACTGCACATTGTGCTCCATCAACCGGAGATTCCGTACAATACCGGCAGCGTCGGCCGGACGTGCGTGGCCGCAGGAACCAAGCTGTGGCTGGTCCGCCCGCTGGGATTTCGAGTCGATGATTATTACCTCCGCCGCGCCGGGCTCGATTACTGGCAGCATCTGGAGTGGGAAGTGGTCGACGACTGGGCCGGGCTCACCCAGCGGCTGCTGGCGGAATCGGCCGCGACGTTTTACTATTTCACCAAGACCGCCACGCGCAGTTATACGACGGCCCGTTATCAACCGGGAGACGTCCTCGTTTTCGGCAATGAATCGCAAGGCCTTCCCGCCGGCCTGTTGGAGCCGAACCGCGACCGAGCGCTGCGAATTCCGATCCGTCCCGAAGCCCGCAGCCTGAACCTCTCGAACGCCGTCTCGATCGTAGTCTTCGAGGCCCGCCGGCAATGGGAAGCCGCGTCGACGCCCGACCCTTAACACGACCCGCAAAATCACCCACCGCCTGAGCCCGTACATGCCATCGATCGCCGCGCCGCAATTGACCTCGTTCGCCACTTCGCTCCTCACCGCCGGAGGCTTGGGGCCTGCTGAAGCCGCCGTGGTGGCAAAGAGCCTGGTGCAAGCCAACCTGCGAGGGCATGACTCACACGGCGTGATGCGAATACCCTATTACCTCGATCAGCTCGCCAAGGGAGAGCTCCGCGCGGGCGCTCGTCTGAAGATCACCAAGGAACAGCCCGCGCTGGTGATGGCCGATGGCCAATGGGGCTTTGGCCAGTCGCTGGCGCGCGAATTGATGGCACGCTTGATCGAAAAATCTCGCGCCACCGGATCGTGCGTTGGCACGTTGATTCACAGCGGTCACATCGGCCGGCTGGGCGAATACGCCGAGCAAGCGGCCGAGGCGGGCGTTGTCTCGATGATCATGGTCAACACGCATGGCGCCGCGCGCCGCGTCGCGCCGGTTGGCGGCACAGCGCCGCGACTGGGGACCAACCCGTTGGCGTTTGGCGTCCCGCACGCTGACGGTCCGCTGATTCTCGATTTTGGCACGAGCGCCACGGCCGAAGGGAAAGTGCGAATTAAAAAAATCGCCGGCGAAATGTGCCCCGACGGCTGGTTGCTCGATAGCGGCGGCCTTCCGACGAACGATCCCAACTCGCTTTACGCCGATCCGCCGGGCACGATTCGGCCAATGGGGGGCGATCAGGCTTACAAAGGGTTCGGCCTGGCGCTGATGATTGAAATCTTTGCCGGCGCACTGACCGGCGGCCTGACGATCCGCGAGCGGCCGATCAACCAGCTTGGCAACTGCGTATTCATGCTGGCGATCGATCCCGGTCAGCTCTGCGGGCAGCAACACTTTGCCAGCGAGCTGGCGCAGCTAGTACACTTTGTTCGCGACTGCCCAACGATTCCGGGCGTCGCCGGAATCTCGCTCCCCGGCGATCCTGAGCGGCGCACACTGGCGGCTCGTATTGCAGGCGGCGTGCCGCTCGACGATGGCAACTGGAGCGCGCTGCTGAAACTGGCCGAGAAATTGGGAGTGCCGGCGCCAGCGTAACGGCCTTTGACATGTAGAATCCTGGCGCCGGCTCGATTGCGGGTGAGAATCTGGGCCGCAGCAAATTCGGATGGCACAAGAGAGAGCAAATTCATGCGAACGATCCCAACGATCCGGCCCACGCGGTTTATGCGGCGGCGCTGTTGGTTGCTACTTCTATTTACGGCGGTGGCGCCCGGGCTCGCTGCTCCGGCGACTGGCGCAGCGCAAGAAGCCGCTGCGCCTAAGGAGTCTCGCGTGAAGCAAGCTGAATTTCTGGAAGAGTACGCGGCCACGCACCACTTCAGCCTGGGGCGTCCCACGAGTCCCAAGATCTCGCCCAGCGGCGACGCCGTCTTCTTTTTGCGCTCTGGCCCAAAGAGCCTGGTGCGCGATCTGTATCAATTCGACGTGACGACCGGCGCTGAGCGGGTACTGATCACCGCGGATCAATTGCTGCGCGGGGCCGATGAGCAACTCACCGCAGAAGAAAAAGCTCGCCGCGAGCGGATGCGCCTCACGGCCCGCGGCATCGCCGGATACGAGCTCTCGAAGGATGGTCAGCGGATTTTGATCCCCCTCTCGGGCCGGCTCTTTGTTTACGATCGTAAAAGTGGCCAATCGAAAGAGCTGCCGAGCAAGGGGCCGGCCGCGGTCGATCCGCGCTTCTCGCCTGACGGAAAATCGATCGCTTGCATTCGCGACGGCGATCTCTACGTGATCGACGTTGAAACGGGCGCCGAGCGCCGCCTGACCGAAGACGCGACCGAAACGCTCACGCGCGGCCTGGCCGAGTTCGTAGCGCAAGAAGAAATGAACCGGATGCAAGGCTACTGGTGGTCGCCTGATTCGAAGTCGATCGCCTACGAGGAGAGCGACACCAGCGAAGTGGAAACGCTCTACATCGCCGATCCGGCCCATCCGGAGCGCGCCGCGCAAGCCTGGCGCTACCCGCGCCCAGGCAAGAAAAACGCCAAGACTCGCCTGGGCATTCTTCCCGCCACAGGCGGCGAGACGGTTTGGGTCGAGTGGGATCGCGAAGCGTATCCCTATCTCGCCAAGGTCGTTTGGGACGAAAAGGCGCCGCCCGTTTTGTTGGTGCAAAATCGAGAGCAGAACCTGGAGCTGCTGCTGGCCGCTGATCCGCAATCGGGCGCCACCCGCGAGCTGCTCCGCGAGGAGGACGCCGCCTGGCTGAATATCGATGACTCGGTCCCCAAGTGGCTCGACTCGGGCGAGGCCTTTTTATGGTCGAGCGAGCGCGACGGACAGTGGCAGCTCGAACTGCGCGGCGCCGACGGTAAGCTCCTCGGGCCGCTGACGACCAAAGAGTTGAACTATCGCCGACTGATCGGCGTCGATGAAACTCTAAAGGTTGCTTACGTAATGGGAGGCGCGGATCCCACGCAGACGCAGATCTTTCGAGTACCGCTCGCGCCGGGCAATCGTAAGTTCGAGCAATTGACGCGCGATCCGGGCGTCCACGGTGTGACGCTCAGCAAAGAGAGCGGCGTCTATGTCCTTTCCGCCTCCACGCTTTCCGGCCAGCAGCGCCAAACAGTCCACCGTCGCGACGACGCGCGGGCAGGCCAGTTACAAAGCGTCGCCGCGCAGCCGTCGCTAGTGCCGAATGTCGAGCTGACCACGATCGGCGACGATCCGCGGATGAACGCGGCGATCATCCGGCCTAAGACTTTTCAGGCAGGGCGAATATACCCGGTGATCGTCAGCGTCTATGGCGGCCCGCATTCGCAGATGGTGATCGCCTCGCGGCAGAAATATTTGCTCGACGCCTGGCTGGCAGAACAAGGCTTCATCGTGGTTTCGCTCGACGGGCGCGGCACGCCGTCGCGCGGGCGCGAATGGGAACGCGCGATTCGCGGCAACTTGATCGACGTTCCGCTAGCGGATCAAGCGTATGGCCTGCAAGCCCTGGGCGCCAAGTACAAGGAGCTTGATCTTTCGCGCGTCGGCGTCTTTGGCTGGTCGTTCGGCGGATATTTTTCGGCGATGGCCGTGCATCGTCGCCCCGACGTCTTCCACGCCGCGGTGGCCGGAGCCCCGGTGACCGATTGGCTCGATTACGACACGCACTACACCGAGCGCTATTTGGGTCTGCCGCAAGAAAACGCCGCCGGCTACAAGGCCAGCAGCGTGCTGACGTACGCGCCGCAGCTCAAGCAGCCACTGTTGGTTGTGCACGGCACGGCCGATGATAACGTCTACTTCTTGCACAGCGTGCGCTTGGCGGACGCACTGTTTCGCGCCGGCCGAGAGTTCGATTTCTTGCCCCTGACCGGACTGACGCACATGGTGCCCGATCCGGTGGTGACGCGTCAACTCTACACGCGGATCGCCGAATACTTCCTCGATCACGTCGCCGAGAGAGAGGCGGATTAGGGCAACTCGAACACTTCACTTCGACGGCGAAGTGTGCCACTGCTGGCTTGTCCAGCAGTGCTTCGAAATGCTTCTGAAAGGGCTTTAGCGGAAGCGCGGTTACGCGCGCAGCAGAATCTCGCCCCGGCCCGTCGTGACCAGGTCGCCGTGAAACAACTCGCACGCGGCGTCCATGCAGTCCTCGGGTGTCACAAAACCGGCCTGGGCCAGGGCCCGCAGGTAGACCCGCACAAACAGCGGCTGGCACAATCCGGCTGAGCGAAACGTCGGCAGCAAGGTGGGTCGCGGTCCGAACAGCGCGAGCGTTCCGCGGCGCATGCCGGCGGCAGGCCGCACGCCACACGCGCCGAACGCGAAGACGCTGCCGGCGATCATGTTGATGGCGGCGAAATTACCGATCGACCCGCCGACGGCCAACAACCCTCGTCGCATCGTGTGAGCCACTTCGTGGCCGACATTATCGCGGACCAGGATTTCGCCGCCGGTCATCCCTTCTGGGCTGCCGCGATAGGCCGCGCCGACAAAATCGCCAGCGTCGCCAGCGACCGTGATTCGCCCGCCACGCAGCTCCGCCCCCAGCCAATCGCCGGCGGCGCCATGCACGTGAATCGAGCCGGAAGTCATTTCGGCGCCCACGTGCCGCCCGGCGTCCCCCGTGACGTGGATTTCGCCGCCGTCCATCCGTGCGCCGATGCGATGGACGCCTCGCAGATCTCCCTCGAACTCCAGTCGTCCGTCGGAGGCGTCTCCTTGAGGGGCAAACCATTCGGCGAGCGCCGCCTGGCGATTGCCGTGCAAGATCGGCGTGCGTTCGATCTCGACCATACTGCGCTCGCGAAGTGCGCTGGGGATAACGCCCAGAACTTCGATCGGCGCATCGGAGAGGGCACGGAGCGTAAGACGCAGTGGCATGCGATAACTCAAAAACCAAGCGAGGAAAAAAGATCGACCGACGCTTGACGTCACGCGCGACGAGTATCGCGCGTCAAGGCGCCCTGCGAGAGCGTAACCTACGCGCCGTGACCGACGCAAGGAGCGGCCAAGCAAAGCAGTTCGCTGTTCGCGCACTTTACGAGCTTGCCGCCAGTTCGGCGTTTTCCAATCGTCCTTGTTCCAGTCGCGCGTCGAGCAGGCGCGCGAGTTCTTCGACCGCTGGCGATTGGAACATCGTCAGGTGGCTGCCGATTGTGGGGATGACTTCCACCTCGGCCCAGTCGCCCCAGCCCAAGAGCGGATCGGCGTGCATCGGCGTGGCGTCTTCCGCGGCGCGGAACAGCGTGAGCTTGACGTCGATCGGCGCAGGCTGATATTGCACGGCCGCCTGCATGTTCGCCTGAAAGACTTCGAAAATTCGCTGCGCTTGCGCCGCGCCGGCGCCGGCGACCAGCAATTGGGCCAGTTCGGCCCGGCCGCGAAAATATTCCAACTGCTCCGCCACCGGCAGAGATTGCAAAGCCCGCAATTGCTCGGGATCCTCGCCCGGAAACATCATGCCCAGCATCGGCGCGATGTCGGCTTCGCCAAAGTTCTGGCCGGCGCGCGGAATGCCCGCGTCGAACAGTCCGACGAACCCGACTTCTTCGCCGGCGTCTCGCAACTGCCGCGCGATCTCGAAGGCAATGATGCCGCCGGTCGACCAGCCGCAGACGCGATACGGCCCCGCGGCCTGCACGGTCTTCATCGCCCGAACGTAATGCGCGGCCATCGCCTCGATCGTCGTGTGGGGCGCGAGCGCGCCGTCGATGCCTTGTGCCTGCAAGCCGTAGAGCGGCGCGTCGCCGCGCAGATGGCGGGCCAACCCCAAATAACAAAACACCGTGCCGCCGGCCGGATGGACGCAAAACAGCGGCGCCTGCGACCCATGTCGCTGGATCGGCACGAGCGAGATTTCTTCCGGCGCGACAGGCGCCTTGTTCAACAACCCCGCCAGGTGGGCCACCGTCGGCTTGTCGAACATCGCCGCCAGCGGCAAGCCGCGGCCGAACTCCTCTTCCAACCGCGCGAGCAGCGTCACGGCCAGGCTCGAATAGCCGCCGAGGTCGAGGAAACTATCGGTCACGCCGACCGGTTCCACGCCCAGCACTTCGCTCCAGATCTCCGCCAGGCGACTCTCCAGCTCATCTCGTGGCGCCACGAACGGTTCGGGCAATTCGCCACGCGGCCGGACCGGATCGGCCAATGCCGAAAGATCGACCGCGCCTGCGGCGTCGAGAGGCAACGCGTCGAGGGTTCGCCAAACCGTGGGGACAAGCGATGCCGGCAGTCGCTCGTCTGCGAATTTCCGCAACTGCCCGAGCAGCAAACCGTGCCGTCCGGAATCGATCGCCACCAGGGCGCCCGTCGCGGGGACGATCGTTACGGCCAGTTGCGTCTCGTCGTGGCGATCCGCGCAGCCGTGGACCACCGCCCGCTCGACCAACGGATGGAGCGCGAAGATGGCCTCGATTTCCCGAGGATCGACACTCTGGCGGCCGATTCGCAACGTCGCTCGGCGTGGGCCGAGGTATTCGATCTCGCCACTGGCCAAGCGCGCCGCGCGATAGCCGGTTTCGCGGAAACGGCCGTTCGGTTTGCCCGTCGCGTCGTATTCGGCTACCCACAGTGCGCCCGGCAGGCCGACGGGCGCCGGCTGCCCTGCGCAATCGACGACGCGGAGTTCTAGTTCTGAATCGGTCGACTTCGCGCCGCTGGCTACTTCGGACGAAACGGACAAACGCGCATCGGTCTCGTTGGCGAGTGACAAATCGCGCATGCGAGCCGTCGGTTGATCGACCATGCGCTCCAATAGCGTGGCCAGTTGTTCGAGCAATCTCGCCGCGACTTCCGTCTCGTAACGGCGGCGGTCGTACAGCAGGCGCAACGTCAGGCCATCGCCCGGCAAACCGACCAGTGTGAGTGGATAGCTCGACGTGGCAGAGCCGTCCATGTCTCGCAGCGTCAGGCTCCCCACTTTGCGCTCGATGGCGCCATGCAATGGGTAGTTCTCGTAGATCACCAGCGTGTCGAATAGCCGACGAGTGCTCGGCAAATTCGCGGCCCGCAAGATTTGATCCAATGGGCTGTACTCGAAGGGCTGCGCGTCGGCCTGCTGATGCCCTAGGCGTTCGCAGAGCTCGACCAGCGAATCATCAAGTCCGACTCGCAGCCGTAGCGGCACATTATTGACCAGCGGGCCGACGATCGATTCGATGCGCGCCACTTGCGGCGGCCGCCCCGCGACGGCGACGCCAATCAAAATGTCTTCCTGCTCGGCGTAGCGCGCGAGCAAAATGGCCCAGGCCGCTTGCAATAGCGTGCTTTGGCTGGTTCGCTGCGCCAGGGCTTGCTGGCTGAGGCGGGCCGAAAATGACGCCGGCAATCGCAGCTCGACTTCGCCATGGCTCGACTCCGCCGGTGGTAGCGCCGCGCGGGGGCGCTCGATGGGCAATCGGAGCGGCGGCGGGCAATCTGCCAGTTGGGCGGCCCAATAGGCGTCGGTCTCGGCAGCGTCGCGCGAGGCAAGCCAGGCGAGATAATCGCGAAACGCGCCGGGAGGATCGAGCGCTGGCGATCCTCCCAGGCGAAGTGTCTCATAACTCTCAAAGACGTCTCGCAATACGATGCCCAGGCACCAGCCGTCGAGCACCAGGTGATGGCATGTCCACAGGAAGAACCACTGATCCTCGGCAAGCCGCGCCAATCGCAGGCGGATTAGCGGCGCCTTAGTTAGGTCGAACGTATGTGCGGCTTCTTCGACCAACAGCGCCTGGCGGCGGAGCTGCTGCTCGTCTTCGTCCAGCTCGCGCCAATCGTGTGGTTCGCAGGGAATCGTGACCTGGCGACGCACGACTTGCACCGGCTTCTTTAAACCTTCCCAGGCAAACGAAGTCCGCAACAGAGCGTGGCGCTCAACCACCGCCTGCCAGGCGCGGATGAAAACATCGGCATCGAGCGGGCCGACCAGTGTCGAGTAAAACTGCTCGATCAATAACCCCGAACCGGGCTGCGCCAATTCATGCGCCAGCATCAACTGCTGGAGCGGCGCGAGCGGAAAGATATCTTCGACGTTTTTCATCGTAGCGCAGGCGTTTCCGCCCTAATCCTCTTGCCCCAGTAGCGCGGCGAGCTGGTCGAGGTCCTGTTGATCGATATCGGCCAATGGAAAATCGGTCGGCGTGGCGACGACGACCCCCGGCGAGCGCGAGGCCTCCGTAAAGCGGGTAAGCTCGGCCAGGTATTGCGCGGCCAATCGCTCGATCGTTTCCCGCCGGTGGCGAACGCGGCTGTAGATCCACGAAACTTGAAAGCGACCGCCATGAATGTAGGCGTTCACTTCCCACAAGTGGGGACGCGCGCCTCGCGGACTGTGCTCCGCCCCATGCGGTTCCGTCGCCAAATAAAACATGGCGTCGGGCGGCGAAAGATTATCGAACTGCCCAAGATAATTGAAGGCGATCTCCGGACGAGGCGCTTCGGACAGGCGCCGTCTCGCAGTTTCATCGGCGCACAACCAACGCAGCGCGTTATAGCCGACCCCTGAGTTGCGGACGGCGCGGAGTTGTTCTTTGATCGCGCGCACCCAATCGACCGGTTGATTCAGGTCAGGGCGACGCAGCGTGAGCGGATAGACCGACGTGAACCAGCCGACAGTCCGCGACAGGTCAACGTCGGCAAATAGATCTTCGCGGCCATGCCCTTCCAGGTCGAAGGTCACCGCGTCGCCCCCAGCGTAACGGGTGACGACTTGCGCCAGCGCGGCCACCAGCAACTCTTGCGGCCGGGCGCGGAAATCGCTCGATGTTTCGCCCAGCAGGCGCTGCGTTACTTCCGGCGATAGTTCGACGTGGACCGTGTCCTGCGTGGCGACCGTGTTCGGCTTGTCCGTCAGGTCGCACGGCAGCGACCGTGTCTCGGCGGCATCAGCGGTCCAGGCAGCCAGCTCACCGCGGACTTCGTCGCTTTCGGCGTAGTCGATCAATCGCAACGCCCAATCGCGGACCGCCGTCGTCTTCGGCGGAAGCTGCGGCAATTGGCCGTGGGCGATTTGCTCGCAAAGCAAATTGAGATCGGCAAACAGGATCCGCCAGCTCACGGCGTCCATCACCAGGTGGTGGATCACCAATAGCAGCCGCGCGGGGCGAGACGGACCGAGATCGAAATAAACAAATCGCGTGAGCCGGCCCTGTTCGAGGTCGAGGCTGGCCTGCGCCGTGGCGCCGTGGTGATCGATTGCCGCCGCAAGCTCGGCGTCTGGAATCGGCGAAAGGTCAATCCGCAGTAACGCCGCGTTATTGCTTGCTGAAGCCCCGGCGTCTTTTTCGATAGCGTTTGCGTCGCGCGGCGGCAGGCACTCTTGCTCCCACTCGCCTGAGGACAAGCGGCGATAGCGCATCCGGAGCGCGTCGTGATGCCCGAGCAGCATTGCCGTCGCTTGGGCGAGCGCTTCGAAGGTCACGGGGGGGCGAACTTCGAGGAACAACGATTGATTGAAATGTTGCGGCTCCGCCAGGTCGAGCGCGAAGAACTGTCGCTGGATCGGCGTCAGCGGGGTGACGCCGACCACGGGGCCTTGCTCGGCGCAGGCCACCGGCGCCGTGCCCACCAGCGGAGCCAACTCACCGATCGATTGATTCTGAAAGAGCTGTTTGGGCGTGAATCGCAATCCGGCGGCGCCGGCGCGGGCGACCACCTGGATGCTGCGGATCGAATCGCCGCCGAGATCGAAGAAATTGTCGTGCACCCCCACCCTGTCGAGCCCTAGCACCTCTTGCCAGATTTCGGCCAGGCGGCGCTCGACGTCGTTTCGCGGCGCGGCGTACTCGGCCCCCTGCTCGCCGCGCTGCCAACAAGGGGCAGGGAGGGCCCGAATGTCGACCTTGGCGCCGGGCAAATGTGGCAGATGCTCCAGAATGGTCAACGAAGCGGGCGACATATGCGCCGGCAGCCGACTGGCGAGAAACGCTCGCAATTCGGTCTCACTCGGCAGCGGACCAGATCCGCAACCGACATAGGCCGCCAGCCGCTTGGTTTCGCCATCGGAATGCGGCACGACGATCGACTCGACGACCTGCTCGTGTTCGTTGAGCGCCGCTTCGATCTCGCCCGGCTCAACGCGGTAACCGCGGATCTTGACCTGCAAGTCGAGTCGGCCGAGGAATTCCAGATTGCCATCCGGAAGAAAGCGGGCTAGGTCTCCGGTGTGATAAATCCGGGCCCCTTCGCGCGGATCGAACGGATCGGGACCGAACTTTGCAATGGTGGCGTCTGGACGACCGCGATAGCCGCGCGCGACGCCGACGCCTCCGACGACCAATTCGCCCGGCACGCCAATGGGCGCCGGCTGGCCGCATTCGTCCAACACGTAGGCCCGGTTATTGGCGATCGGCCGGCCGATCGGCAAGCGTCCCGATGCGCTGTGCGCGATGGGAGCGGCGCCGTCGCAGACTGTGGTGGTGATCGTGGCCTCGGTTACGCCGTACGCCAGCACGAACTTCACGCCGCCGGTCGCCTGGCGGAATCTTCGCACATGTTCGCGCGGAACATTGTCGCCGCCGGAGACCACGCATTTCAGGTGACGGGCCGAAACGCCCGCCATGCCGTTCGCTTCGTCCACTAGCGACGCCCACACCGCCGGAGGGACATGAAGCAAATTCACCCGGTGTGCAAGCGTCCACTTGAGGAGCTCTCGACCCGAAAGCTCGGCTGGCTGCGGATGAAGATAAAGCGTGGCGCCACTGATGAGCGCAGGAAAGATCTCTTCGGCCGCGGCGTCGAAACTAAGCGATAGATAGAACAGCAGCCGGTCCCCAGGGCCCATTTCGTAAAGGCGCACGAATTCCGAGGCGTGATTCACGAGCCCGCGATGCTCGACTTCGACCCCCTTCGGCTGACCGGTCGACCCGGACGTGTAGATGATATAAGCGAGATTGCGCGGCGTGGCGCGGCGCGGCAGCGGCGAATCATCGCAAGCGGCGATGGCGCTCGCGTCGGCGTCGACCAGCACGCGCCGGTAGTCGCCTTGCGGCAACTGCGACGCCAGGTCCGAGCGACTGAGGACGATCTCGACGCGCGCGTCGTCGATCATGT
Source organism: Pirellulales bacterium (assembly GCA_036493275.1). GTDB lineage: Bacteria > Planctomycetota > Planctomycetia > Pirellulales > JACPPG01 > JACPPG01. The sequence continues at coordinate 144 of DASXPZ010000321.1, read as the reverse complement.
ATTGCCGGCGCGCGGCGGGATACGCCGGATCGAGCGGCAGGTAGGCTCCGCCGGCCTTCAATACGCTCAACAGGGCAATGATCAAATCCGGCGAGCGGTCGAGGCAGAGACCGACCGCGACGTCGCCGCCGACGCCGCGCTCGA
>DASXPZ010000320.1:0-21156 GCA_036493275.1 Pirellulales bacterium | reverse complement strand
GTGGCCGTCAGAAAAAACTTGCAGCCGGCGTCCGGAAAGGCGACCGTTCCCTGATCACGTCCCTCGGTGATGATGTCTTGACTGTCGGCCACGCGCCGCTGCAACTCGACCAGGTGGGCTCGCACGGCCGGGTTGTTTGCCGCATAGTGCGTGTTCGAAGTGACCGCGACCGTGCGGATGGCGTCGCTGACGTCCTGGCCGTCGACCACGGTTTGCGAGCCATGAACCTCGATGTTCAGCCCGCGGGCCAATTTGGCGAGGGCCTCCGGGTCGTCCCAGTCGAGTTTGCGGCGCTGCGCGGCCCAGGCCACGGCGCGGTACATGGCGCCGGTGTCCAAGAATTTGAAGTCGAGCCGGTCCGCCAGCATCCGCGCGACGCTGCTCTTTCCTGCCCCCGCCGGTCCGTCGATCGTCACTATCATGGCGTTACAATTCATCTCGTAATTCATTTGTCCCGCGGCTGGCGTTTAACGGATCACTGAACGCATCAACCCGCAGCTAGCGCCGTGCGGCTCACGCGCGGAGGCGGGCTTCGATCTCGACCCACTCGAACGGGGCAATGTCGATCGTCACATCATCGCGATTGACGGGGAGCTCGGCCAGGGTTTGACCCAAAAAATCGACCTGGCGGGCTTCCTTCAACTCAAACAGCGCGCTCAGCTTTACCCGCGTCGCCACCCCCTCGGTTTCGAGGATCCGCGCGCGGAATCCGGCCACGCGCCCTCCGTCACGAATCACCGACCAGTGCGTGGCGATGCAATTTCTCGCGTCGATCCGGAACATCCAGGCCGCCTCGGGCCCCTTCTCCGGCAGCGCCGCGGGCGTGGCGACGATCGGATTCAGCAAGTCGAGCGCTTGCTCCATCGGATGCCGCAGTTCGACCCCGATCGCGTACCTAAAACGCCGCCGAGTTTCTCCCGGTGGCGCCAGCAGCGTGTCGAGCATTCGCGTTCCCGAGCGGCGATGGTACGGCAGACCGCCCGTCAGGATCGCGGTTCGTGTCCTTGCCGTTCGCAGTTCGACCAGATGGGGCGATTCGAGCTGCCGGGCGTCAGTGGGGATAATGGCCATGCTGACGGCGCGGAACAATTCTGCAGCCTCGTCCGACCAGGCAAATCGCGCGGCGTAATATGATTCCCAAGGATCCCCTTTGGGCTCATGATCGATCTCCAGTTCTGCTTCGATGGTGATCACGCGCGAGCCGGCGGCCAATTGATACCGCTGCACAAAGCCGGCGAGGGCGTGTCCTTCGGCGTCGACCAGTCGTCCGCGCGTGACGATCTCACCCACCGCCGGTCCATTCTGGGCGATCTCCAGACTGTCTGCCACCATATTGGAGTATTCGGCGCCTTCTTCCGGATCGCGCCACAGGTCGCCCGGCTTGGGGCGCGGCGGCGGCTTGCGCAGCGCGAGTTGCGAGCTGAGACGATTGCCGCGCTGCGAAGAGTCATGAATCGAATGGAGCCCGCCGCTCGTCGGGCTGATCTCGACGCGCAAGAATTCATTCGCCAGCGTGTGTTCCGCGGCGATCGGCCGCGTTTTTTTCTTGGGCGGAGCGACCTGCGCCGGCCGCACATGGCAAAAGCCCATCCCCGGGGCGTCGGCGACGATCAACTTCCGGCCAGCCGATTCTTGCGCCGCGACTATCGCTCCGCCAACAGCCGGCAACGAAGCGATCGACGAAACGTCGACCACCACGCGTCGCGCAAAGCAAAGCGGATTGAGCAACTGCGCGCCATTGGGTAAGCCGGTCGCCCCCAGTGCGAGCACGGAGGAAAGTCGGGCGGCGGCCCGCTCCTGCCGCGCAGTGGCACCGGCCAGCGTGGCGGGGGGTCCCGTCGTCGGCGCTACGGCGGGCGCTTTCAAAAGCTCGGCCAAGGTCTCCAGGCTTTCGGCGGCCACGCGTCGCGCGTCGCGCGCGTGTTCATCAGCGGTTTGCGAGATCGGTTGCGGTTCGCGCCGCGCCACGGCTTGTCGTAAGTAGGGAGACCGATAGCCGTCGGCCTTGAACTTGGTCAGCTCGCCGGCGCTCGTCGTGTGGGCGAAATAATCTTCGAGCGTGACGAATTTGCCCAATACCGGGCCGTAAGCCGCCATGCGCCACAAGTCTCGGTAAAATTCGCTCACCTGGCCGGGCCAATGAGCCAGCATGATCGTCGCCACGTGATCGCGATCCATCGATTCGCCGACGGCCCGCGGCAGTCCAAGAAAGATTTCGGACTTGGCGGCGTCGAGCGGGAGCCGCGCCAAGGCCTCGATGGCTGAATGATCGAGCCCTTCCCAGCGCGTCTTGCTTTGCGTCGCCGTGGCGAAACGACCGTCGTCGAGCGTGCAATGCACCGCGCCGATAAAGCCCAAGCGCGACAAGATCTGCGGCAGCACCGGCGAGAGACCGAAGCGCCGCCGGCCATAAATGTGAGGCGGCTCGCCGACGAGCGATTTAAACGTCTGCGCGCCAGCTCGCAAGTCAGCCAGCACTTCCTCAATCGGCAACAGTGGCAGTTCCAACTCGCGCTCATCCCCGCCGACGAGCGATATGGTTTTATGGTCGAGCGCCAGCCGCAGCGCCGCGAGTGTCTCAGGGGCGCCCTCGGCTATTCGCGCTAGCGTCTCACCAGATAGCAGCAAATTCTGCGGCGCCTCCTGTTGCAACTGGCGGCGCAGACCTTCGCCAATCGTTGTCGGCGCGACCAGCGTCAGATCGATCAAATAGGCGTCGACCGGATAGAACCGCTCGCGGGCTTCCACGAGGACGTCGAACGCGTTCTTCAGATGGCGCCGAGTTGCTTCGGCGTCGCCAGCTACGCAAGCCCGCGCGGCGGCCAGCGTCTCGTTCTGCATGTGGACTTCGTCGATGTTGCTCATGTAGCGCATCTGGCGCGTGAGCAGCTCGACAGACAAATAGCCAAATCCCAACGCCAGAAAATCGGCGACCAGCTCGGGGTCGACCGCCGGTTGTTCGTCGAGTCCGGCCAAGGCGGCGGCTATTATTTCAGCGCGTTTGTGGAGTTTGCGGACAACGTGAGCCCCTTCTGCCGTGGCCCGAGAGGCCCAGCCCGCCAGCAGCAGCGGCTCACAATTCGGAGGAATAACGATCAGGCGGCCGGCAAGCGTTTCGGGTGGGCTATCGGCGCGGTGCCAAGTGGGCATGCGGCCGGTGTGAGCCAGAAGCGCCGGGTGCCACAGGGAGCTCCAGGCGGCCAACAGCCCCTCGGCCTGCTCCCCCTCGGCGTGGGTCGGAAAATCCTCCAGGCTATGGCAGGGGAGGAGGAGCGAGACTTCGTCGAATTTCATAGGGGCTAACGAGTTGGGTCGGGCGACGGGTCGCGCCGCGCGACAGTTGCGCCGCGGGGAAGTCTACGATAGTCCCGCCAAGCACGGCCGTCGAGCCGGGAGGGCGCCCAACCATCGGAGCAGGCTGCCTGATGTAAACGACGATTCTCCCCACATGAATCCAAATGTCCGGCTTCGCCGAAGCCAGCTACACGTAGAAGGGGGACCGGACGAGGCGACCTTTCGCAGGCTAAGAAAGGCCGCTCCGGCGTGTCGGCGCAAATTCTTACCTGGCCCTTGTTTTGGCCTTATTTTTGTTGACACTGGCGCCTGCGGTTCGATAATTAAGATTGGAACATATTCTGGCGCCCCCCCCGTCATCTCGTCACAGACCTTTCCGGTCCGCCGTAACGGGGCATTTGGGCGTTTGGACTGAGGATATCGAGCAGAGCGAGAACGACGGCAATGGCTAGAAACGAAGCCGTTTGGGGGATCGACGTTGGCCAATGCGCTTTAAAAGCGCTGCGCTGCAAGGCGACCGACGAGCCGGACAAAATATCAGTCGAGGCCTTCGACTACATCGAATACCCCAAGATCCTCAGCCAGCCTGAATCCGATCCCGTAGCTCTCGTGCAAGAGGCGCTCAAGCTCTTCCTCTCGCGCAACAGCGTCCGCGGCGACAAGGTGGCCATCTCGGTGCCGGGCCAGGCAGGGCTCGCGCGGTTCATCAAGCTGCCGCCGGTCGAATCGAAGAAGATTCCGGACATCGTCAAGTACGAGGCCAAGCAGCAGATCCCCTTCTCGCTCGACGACGTCGTTTGGGACTACCAAAAGATGGTCGGCGGCAGCGAAGAAGAAGGCTACGCGCTCGAGACCGAAGTTGGTCTGTTCGCCATCAAGCGCGACCAGGTGTTTCGCACTCTGCGCCCCTTTACGGAAGCGGCGGTCGAAATCGACGTCGTTCAGCTTACGCCCTTGGCGCTCTACAACTTCGTCGCCTTTGAGCAAATGCAGGACCTGCCGCCGCCGGCCGATTACAACCCAGACGATCCTCCGCCCTCGGTCGTCGTCCTTTCGCTCGGAACCGATTCGACCGACCTGGTGGTGACCAATGGATATCGCGTTTGGCAGCGCAGCATTCCGATCGGCGGCAACCACTTCACCAAGGCGCTGACGAAAGAACTGAAGCTGACATTCGCTACAGCGGAACATTTGAAGCGCAACGCCGCCAAGGCCGAAGATCCCAAGGCGCTGTTCCAGGCGATGCGCCCCATCTTCAATGATCTGTTGACGGAAGTGCAGCGCTCGATCAGCTACTTTTCCAATATCGACCGGCGGGCAAAAATCAAGCGCGTGCTGGCCCTGGGCAACGCCATGAAATTGCCCGGTTTGCAACGCTATTTGGCTCAAAATCTCGGCTTTGAGTTCAGCCGCATCGACACCTTCCGCGGGTTGACCGGCGCATCAGTCGTCGACGCCCCGATATTCAAAGACAACGTCCTCAGCTTCGGCGTCTGCTATGGCCTGGCCTTGCAAGGATTGAAGGCCTCGACGATCAAGACCAACCTGCTGCCGCGAGAATTGTTGACCGATCGGATCATCCGGGCGAAAAAACCGTGGACCGTGGGCGCCGCGGCGGCGCTGCTGTTGGGCTGCACGATCAGCTACTTCGGTTACTGGCGAGCCTGGAGCAGCGTTCGCACCGACGCCTCGTACTTCGGCCCGGCGATCACGCAAGTCGACGCCGAGACAAAAAAGGTGGGGGACTTCAAGTCGGCGTACGAAGGAGCCCAAACCACTTTCAAGAAAACGGCCGCGGTCAGCAGCAGCCTGGCGATCCCCGACGACCGTAGAACGCGCTGGCTGAAAGTGCTATCCGCGATCAACGCCAGCCTGCCGCGCGATCCCGTGGGGGTGGCGCCGCCGGAAAAGCTCGCCGATCGCAACATGATCAACCTGATGGCGATCCAATCGCAGCGCGTCGACGATCTAGGCGTGGTCTACGCCGATATTCACGATCAATTCGACAAGCCGGACGCGCCGCCTCCCGCGCCGGCGGCTCCCGCCGCAGACGCCGCAGCGAATGAAGATCAGGCGGCGGCGCCAGCGGCAGAAGCTGCTCCGGCGCCCGTCGAGGCGGCCCCGCCAGCCGGACCGGGTTGGGTGGTCGAACTTCGTTGTCATCACTACCACAACCCGCCCGGCTCGTTGAACGACGGCGCCCAGTATGTCAAGAACACGATGCTCAAGAAGCTGAAGGAGGGGAAAATCACCCTCGCTGGCGAAGCGGGAAGCAAACCAGAAGAGATCGACCTCAAGAAGTTGGGGGTCACCCACGCGGTGCTGCTCCCGCCACAAGGTAAAAATGAATTCTTCGTCGATCCCGAGTACAAGCTGGAAAAACCGCGAGACTCTGAGAAGGCTGGTCAGGCTCCTGCGAAAGCGGCTCCCCCTGGCGGAATCGCAGCCGGGAATAAGGGCGACGTTGAGTTCGAAAGAGCGCCGAGATTTGACTTTTTAATCCAGCTTTTTTGGGCCGATGAGCCGCCGAAGGAAACGGCGGCGGCGCCTACGGAAGACCCAGACAAGCCCGCCGCCGCGCCCGCCGCTCCAGCCCAGCCGGCTGCGGACGAGGTCCCCGAGCCAACGGACGAGGCGAAACCGGAGCCAGGCGCCCCGGCGGCGCCAGCCACCGGCGAAGAGCCGGCTACCGAGCCTGACAAGACGACGCCGGACGGAGCGCCGAATAACGCTCCCCCCGAAACGGAGCCTGCCGACAGCAGCCCCAAGCCAGCGGCGCCTGACGACATCCCGGCGAACGCGCCCCCCGCAACCGCTCCGGAAGGAGGCGCGCCGCCTGCCGCCAAGCCCTAAAGCAACCAGCCGCGCTGAGAATCGAAAAAAATGGATCAAGTCAAAGTCTATCTCGCGATCTTGAAGAAGCACCACTTCTGGCTGCTGGCCTCGCTGGCTGCGCTCGTCGGCGTCGTTTGCTGGTGGATGGGCTCCAACACGCTCGCCACCGAGTACAAGAAAAACAAATCGACCGTCGAGAGCAAGTTCAAAAGCATCGCGGGTTTGAATGGCGTGCTCCCTAACGCCAGTTTCGCGACCGGCGTCAACGACTTGAACGCGAAGGTCAAGACCGAGGTCTTCGAAGAATGGAAGAAGCAATACGAGCAACAGCAGAAGCTCTTCAAATGGCCCAATGTCGATTTGGTCAAGGACATCGGCAATGATCCACCGGGGCAGCCGCTCGGTTCGGACGTGCGACGTAAATATAAGACGCAAGTCTTCCCGAATGAGCTGGAGCGAATCTACACGGTCGCCAACGTCCGACGCCGAGAGACGACGAACAAAGAGGCGTCCGACAGGCCGGCTCCTGCGGCCGGCGTGCAGGCCGAGCCCGAGGCCGCGGCCGAAGCGGCGCCGGAAGAAGACGGTCTGGTCGTGTGGGACTCCGGGCACCGTTCCACCCTCTTTCAGCGCTATGACCTGGTTCACAAGGCCCGGCTCGAAATTACCGAAACCGATCTGCGGACCGCGCAAGAAGACATGTGGGTGCTAGAACAACTAGCCAAAATTGTCGCCAAGACCAACGAAGGCGCCACGGACGAAGCGGCGCTGGCCGTTAAACGCATCGCCGCGCTCGACGTCGCGCAGTGGGCCGTTGAAGAGTCGCAACGTTCTGCGCCAACCCTGCGTCTTCCCAAACCAACCGCCGCGCCGGGAACCCCCGCCACGCCGCCGCCGGGTCCGCCAGGAGGCGCAGAAGAAGGGGCGCCTCAGGCGGCCACACCCGACGCGCTACAAAAAGAGGACACCGAACTGCTGGAAGGTCGTTACTTGAACGACGCCAACCAGCCCGCCCCGGCCGACGACACTTCCTTTACCGAGTTCAGACGCATCTTCGTGCGGATGAAACTCGATGTCGATGAGCGCAAGCTTAACGACCTACTGGTAAATTGCGCCAATTCCGAGTTGCCGCTCGACGTCCTCAAGGTCCAGGTTGACGTGCCGCTGCAATCGAAAGAGAAACCGTCCACCACAACCACCGCGCCGGCGCGCACGTCGGGCAGCGAAGTTCATCAGGAGATCATCGCCGGGCCGTATGACGTGCCGGTCGAGATCTGCGGCGTCATGCAAATCTACAATCCGCCCGACCAAGACAAGCTAGCGCAAGGCACTGGCGATCCAACCAAGCGTTCGTTGGACATGCCCACTACGAAAGTAAAGGCGCCGCGCGTGACCGCTTCGCGTGGCCCGCGTCCCTAGCCCAAAAACGAATCCGCCTCCTGAGAACGCCCTGCTCCGATTCATTTGCAGCGAACAGGTGAACCATGAAGGTCAAACTGAAACTCGACAAAGACGCGATCCTCGGCGGCTTGATTGCGCATGGCGAGAAGATCGGCTTCGGCGTGTTCATCTTGCTGTTCCTGCTGCTGTGCGTGGGAGCGCTAAAACAGTCGCCCTACGATAAGACGCCCGAGAAGTTCAAGAGCGAAGTGACGCGAGTCGACGCGGCAGTCAGCAGCAGCGTCTTCGACAAGGCAAAGGAACTAGAACAGCTCCCTTCGGTCGAGACAATTAAAACCACCGAGATTCCGCATGACCGTTTTGCCTCCAGGGACCCGTACAACTTCCCCCCGTCCGAGAGTGGTTCGCAACGCCGGGGCGAGCCTCCGTATCTCACCGTGAAAGACCTGCAGGTCGGAACGGAATATGGCGCCGTGGCGGTCAGGCCCGCCGGAGCGCCAGCCGCTCCCCGCCCCGGAGGTCCTCCAGGGCAGCGTCCCCCGGCAGGGCAGCCGGCGGCCGGCGATGCGATCTTGGGCAAACAATGGGCCGTCGTTACTGGCGTGATTCCGAGCACGCAACAACTCAAGGAGTTTCGAGCCGCGTTTGCCAGCTCTCCGCAGGGAGCACACGACTCGCCCCATTGGAAAGGCTTCGAGATTCAACGGCAGGAGGGGGAAGGCCCCTGGACGCCGCTCGACCTGAAGTCCGCGTTCGCCGCCGAGGGGGCGCACGCCGGCGCCGACGCGGAGTCGATCGATAAGGCGTTCGTCGCACTCCAGGATCTGTGTCGGCCGCTGCCGAAGATGATCGGCAAGGACCACGACCATTCGGTCATCCACCCGAAGATCGTGCAAGCCGCCGAAGATCGCGCCTCCGGAAAGCCGCAGGCCGTGCAAACCGCGGCTCCGCCTGCGGCGATGCAGGGCGCGGGGGCCGGGAGAAGCCTCGAAGTCCCCAGCCAATTTCAGGTCGATCAATTGTTCCGCTTCTTCGATTACACCGTCAAGCCGGGCAAGACCTATCGGTACAAGGTCTGCCTGGTGCTGGAGAATCCGAACCGGGACCTGGCGCGCTATCTGGTAAAAGACGGCAAATTACTACAAGGCCCCACCCGAACCACCGCCTGGAGCGAGCCCTCGCCGCCGGTAAGTATTCCGTCGGCCAGTAGCATGCTGGCTGGCGCCGTGGAGCGCCCCAGAGGGGTCACGCAAGAGCCGAAGACGGAAGCCGTGGTGCGGATGTGGGACTCGATGCGAGCCGTCGACGCGCTCAAGTTCGCCCGGCTGGTGCGGGGACAAATGGCCAACTTCTACGAAGATGCGCCGGTTCCAGATCCTCGCACGGGGAAGGTCATCAATCAGTTAGTCAACTTCCAAACCAACCTGGTGCTGATCGACCTGGCGGGAGGAGAAACGCTCGCCGGCTACCGCGGCCGCGCTCCGGGGCGGATGCTGATGATGAATCCCAGTGGTGAGTTGGACGTGAGAAGCGAGTTGGCAGACCTCGAACCGTACACCAGCGAATTCGACCGCATTGTGGAGCTCCATGATACCGTCGTCGATCCGGACGCCGAAGAAAAAAAGGATAATTCGGCTATTGCCAAGGATCCGCCTAAGGAAGACGGTGGTAGAAGGCGTCGCGGCGGCGACAAATAAACCGTGCGCAGCGCTCACCACGACTTCCCAAGACAGCAATGGGGCCAAACCGCTCGATTCATCTATAATGGCTAGCGCGTTTTCACCGCGCCGTTGGAATGTTTCTAATTGGGATCTGATCTAAATTCGCCTGGGCAATTAGCCCCATCTACGCTTGCCCGGCCAGGTTGGCCATCCTGACCCCGTTCTCCCGCTTGCGGGCGCTTCCCCACTTGCTCGATTTCAAGCCTGGCGGCGAAGATTTCTGGCCGTTTTTTCACTTTGACTCAAGTGGGCTTGACCCTGTTGTCCGCGGCGGGTACTTAACCGCCTCTCTTCTGCGGATTCCCTTTGATCTCAACTCATCTAGCGACCCGGCTTTGCCTGGCGATTGCGCCAGCGACGCCGCGCGACAACTCATTTCCACCTTGATCTCGACCAGTCGGCCCGACGCATGCGGGGCCGCAGAGTCGCGATCGGACAACACGTAGGCCGTTTCCCGCCGCGCAGGCGATTGCTTCGTCGGCGCGCGGACGCGAGATCGCACTTATGAATCAACCTAGCTACAGGCGGCATTGTCACACGTTGGATTTGCGGCCTTCGGGCTCCGCGCGGGCGAGTCGTTCAAAGGAGATCGTGTTGAACATCACGAACCGTTTCCTGCTCGGCGCTGTCGCGGCCGGCGTCCTGTTCTCCACGCGCTCGGCGTTGGCTAATTCTGGCGCCGTGGCCGCTTGGATGGCTCTCTCGGTCAGCGGACAAAGCGCCAAGGCGGCCGCCGACCCGCGTAAAGAATGCCTGTCGCTTGTCGCGCAATCGCGTAGGGCGATGACCGAAGGGGATTGGAACGCGGCCGACGCGCTGCTGAAACAGGCCGAACTGCTCAACCTGAATTTCGGCCGTCTGCAGTTGGGAGACACGCCCGCGAAAGCGCGTCGCGATCTCGAACGTCATCGACCGGCCACCGCCAAGAAGCCGAGCGGCAAGCAGGCGCCTACCCAAGATCCGTTCGCCGCGCATCCCGATGTCGCTCCGACCAAGGCGCCGCAGGCCGGTAGCCTCCAGCACGCGCCACGCGCCGCCCAGCCCCCTCGGGCCACCGCGCCGCGCCGCGCCGCGCCTGCGGAGACGTCGGACGAGATTCCGACAGAACGCGCCGCCGTGCGTCGCTCGCCGCCAGCGTCTTCGGAGCGCGACCTGAGCATGCAAGTCGTTGCGCCGAATGAACGAGAATATCCGCCAGGTCGCTCGCTCCCGCTGGCTCCGGCTCGTCCGCGCGCCGGGGACCCGTCAGGCGCCCAATCGATGGCGGCGAACCGAGTTCGACCGGCGATCGCCAATCGGCCCATCGATCCGATTCCGTCGGACGATTCGAACGAAGTGCAACAAGCCTCGGCCGTCGAAACGGTTGTTCCGACCAAGCCGCGGCGACCGATCGTTGAACCTTCCGCGCAGCCAGCGCCGGCCGGAGACGCTGTCCAGGTTACCCAGTTCAGCGCGGGCCAGCAGAGCGCCGCTGTCTCGCCTCAGCGTCAGCAGAGCGATCAATTGCTGCTGGCGGCTCGCAAGGCGCTAGCCGTCGGCGACGTCGCACGGGCTACGAGCTTCTCGGAACAGGCCAAAACGCTGGGCGTAAAGTACGGCCTCCACGACGATTCGCCCGCCAAACTGTCGGCGAGCATTGCCAGGCAGGTTGAGCTCGGTCGCCAAAAGGGGACGAAAGACTCGGACGGTTTCAATCGCCGTCAGGTAGAGTTTTTGATGGAGCAGGCCGACGCGCTCTTGGCCTGGAAGGAATTCGGTGAAGCCGAACGACTGGCGACCGACGCCAAGCGGATGCCGGTCAGCTATGGACCGTTCGACGCCAAGCCAGACGATCTGCTCAATCGGATCTCGGCCGCTCGCAAGAAGGCCGGCCGCTTCCGCGATGACGCCGTGACGCCGGCCTCGGCCGAGGCGCCGCTCGAGGCGAATGAATCGAACGTCGCGGCAGCCCCTCTGAAAGAGGCGCAGGCCATGCCAACGACGGAAGAAGAACCAGCGGCGGCGACAAGCGACGTTCCCGCGGCCACAGTGGCCGAGACCGCGACGCCGTTTGGCGCGGACGCCGCGCCACCCGAGGCCGCGCCGCGCGAGACTGTGCCACAACCCTTGTCGCAGCGAGCGCCCGCCGCCGCCGCGCCCCAGGACTTGTTTATGATACCTGGCGAAACGGCTCCCCGCGCGGAGCAAGTGAGCGCTGAAGTAAAGCCCCCCGCCGTCGCTCCGTACGAGTCGACGGGAGTCGACGCGTCGACGCCCGCGCAGAGCAACGCCGCCGCCGGCCCTGGGCTGACTGCGCCTCCCGAACGACTTCCGACGCCCGTCGAATCGCACGGTGGATCGCTGTTGGGCAAGGCCACGGCCGAGCAAACGGTGGCAGCGCGAAAAGCGGCCGCGGAGCTCATGGAGCGGCAGAGCGAGGCCAAGCGCATCCAGCAAAAAGACCCGAAGCAGGCCTTGGTCATCTTGCAGCAGGCCCGCGCAGGACTGGAGAAGTCGAAGTTGGAGCCGACGCAGCGAGACCAACTTTTGCGGGCCGCCGATCGCAAGATCATCGAGATGGAGAACTACATTGATACGAACCGCGCGCGGATCGATCTCGATGCGCGCAACAAAGCGGTCAAGACAGAGATCGCTCGCGAACAGGAAGTGAAAGTTGAAGTCCAGGAGAAGCTGGCTTACCTGGTCGACGACTTCAACAAGCTGATGGAAGAAATGCGGTTCGCCGAGGCCGAGGTCATCGCCAAAAAGGCCGAAGAACTGGCGCCGCACGAGCAGGTTGTGCAGCAGTTGCGTCAACAGGCACGCTTTGCCCGCCGATTGCAGAACGCACAGCAGATCGCCGCGGACAAAGAACAAGGCTTCGTCGACCAGATGGCCGCTGTCGATAAGTCGAGCACCCCCTTCGACGATAATCGACCGATCCAGTACCCGCCGAACTGGGGCGACTATCAAAAATCTCCGTACCGCAAAAGTAAAGAGGGCAAGGTCCGCCGCACGGAGAAGGAACTGGAGATCGAGCGCGGGCTGAAGACCCCTGTGCTGCTCAAGTTCCAAAGCGCTCCGTTGAGCGAGGTGATCGACCATCTGGAAAAACTGACGATGGTCAACATGCATCTTGATTCGCGCGGCCTGGCCAGCGAAGGCTTGACCGACGACACCGCGGTGACGATCAACCTCAGCGCGCCGATCACGCTGAAGAGCGCACTGAATCTGATTCTGGAGCCGCTCCATCTGAGCTATGTCATCAAGAACGAAGTCCTCAATATCACCAGCGAGCAGATGCGCGACGGCGAGATCATCACGGTGACCTATAGCGTCGCCGACTTGATCGTGCCGATTCCGAATTTCACGCCGAATAGTCAAATGGGCCTGGCCGGCGCGCTGGAGGGCGCGCTGAACAGCGCCCGCAACGGCTCGGTCGGCTTCGCCAGCGCCTCGCCGTTGGCCATGCTGGCGAACAACAATCCGTCGTCCTCCGCCTCCGCGGTCGATCCGCGAATCATGGCGCAGATGTCGGGCATGTCGGGCGCCGTCGGCCCGACGGCGATGGTCGACACCGGCCGCGGCGGTCCGGGCGGCTTGGGTGGCGGATCGTTGCCGGATTACGATAGCCTGATCCAACTGTTGACTTCGACCGTCGGTCCCGACACCTGGGAAGAAAACGGCGGCCCGGGCGCGATCCAAAAGTATCCGAACAACTTGAGCCTGGTCGTCAGCAATACGCTTCAGGTGCATGAGCAGATTGCCGACTTGCTCGACCAATTGCGACGATTGCACGACTTGCAAGTCACGATCGAAGTTCGTTTCATCACTCTCAACGACAACTTCTTCGAACGGATCGGCGTCGACTTCGACTTCCGATTGGAGGACTATACCCCGGCCAGCATCGTCGGCCCTCCCTCGTTGAACCAGGCTAACGCCTTCACGCAAAACGATCCGCAGCTCGGTGGGGCCAATAGCGTCACGGTCGGTCTTTCCTCGCCGGGCGTGTTCAGCGCGGACCTCGACGTGCCGTTTACCCAAGACAGCTTCACGTCGGCCATTCCGCAGTTCGGCTTTATGCCCAACGTCGGGGCCACAATGGGCTTTGCCATCCTCAGCGATATCGAGGCGTTTTTCTTCATCGAAGCCGCTCAGGGAGACGTCCGCAGCAACGTGTTGCAAGCCCCCAAAGTCACGCTCTTCAACGGCCAGCAGGCGTTCATCAACGACACGTCGTCAACGCCGTTTGTGGTGAGTGTGATTCCGGTGGTGGGCGATTTTGCGGCCGCGCTGCAACCGGTAGTCGTGGTCCTCCAGGAAGGGACCATGCTTACGGTTCAGGCGGTGGTGTCGGAAGATCGTCGCTATGTCCGCATGACGCTGGTCCCTTATTTCAGCAGCATCGGAGCGGTGAATACGTTTACCTTCAACGGCTCCGCCAGCTCGACGACGACCAGTGCCTCGTCCGGAACTACGGACAACACCACCGGTCGCGCCAACTCGACGGTCAGCAGCCGCGAAGGCACCACAGTGCAATTGCCCACTCTCTCCTCGGTCAGCGTCTCGACCACTGTCAGCGTGCCGGACGGCGGCACCGTGCTGCTGGGCGGCATCAAACGTCTGAGCGAAGGACGCAACGAGTTCGGCGTCCCGATTCTGAACAAGCTTCCGTACATCAACCGCTTGTTCAAAAACGTCGGTATCGGGCGCACGACGCAAAGCCTGATGATGATGGTCACGCCGCGAATCATTATTCAGGAAGAGGAAGAATTCAACCTGACCGGACAGAACCCGCCAGGATCGTAAGCAGTCGGGCGGGAGCCTCGTGAGTGCTAGCACGCTACAAAGTGAAACGCGTCGCAGCGGGGCATTTTTCCAGCGATCGGTAAAGGCGTCTGCGTCCGGCAACCGATGTATCTCGTACGTCCGGCACGGAGTTGGACGAAACGAGGCTGGAGCCAGACGGCCCGGCAACCGGCTGCAACCCGGTCAAAGTGGGTTCGACTCCCACCGGCCTCTTCGACGCCTGCTGCAGATACGAGCGGGCTGTCGTGGCAGCCTTTTGGCGACCAACGCCAGCCGTTTCTCTGCGAACCGAGAGCTTTTCGTTCTGCGTCGCGGGAATCTTGCGGGGCTTATCTTGCCGACGCCGTCTCCACTGCGCGGCCCTCTTTCGCCTCTCGTCGTCGTCGGATAGATTTCGCTGCATGAGCAGCACGACAGGACGATTAAATTTCGGCGTTCTCGGCTGCGCGCGAATTGTGCGCCGCGCACTGGTCGGCGCGTTCGCGCACACGCCCTCGGCTGCTCTTACCGCGATTGCCAGTCGAGACGGGGCCACCGCGGTGACATGGGCAGCTGAGTTGGGCATTCCGAAGGCCCACGCTTCCTACGAGGCGTTGCTAGCCGATCCGACGATCGACGCGGTGTACATTCCGCTGCCGAACGAGCTCCACCGCCCGTGGGTCTTTGCGGCGGCCGCGGCGGGCAAGCACATCCTGTGCGAAAAGCCGCTGGCGCTCGACGCGGACGAAGCGCAACAGATGGTCGATGAGTGCGTCCGCCGCGGCGTGACGCTGATGGAAGCCTTTATGTGGCGACATCAGCCGCGCGTCGCCTGTGCCCGCGCGATGCTGGCCGCCGGAGAGTTGGGCGAACTGCGGCTGGTGAAGATGGACTTCTCGTTCGACATCGATCGCGCGGATTGGCGGCTCGATCCGGCCCGTGGCGGCGGCGCCGTCTACGACCTGGGTTGCTATGGAATCAATGCGGCGCGGCTTTTTACCAGCGCTGAACCGATCGAAGTTCAGGCCCACGCCAAGCGCTGGTCGACCGGCGTCGACATGACGCTCAGCATGCTGCTCCGTTTTCCGGGCGACGTGGCGGCGCTGCTGGATTGCAGTTTCGAATGTCCAAATCGCAACCGCATTGAGATCGTTGGCGCGCGCGGGGCGCTCGAATTGCGGGACGGGGTACTGCCGAAATCTGAAAATGGTTTGATCTTCCGCCACGGCGACGCGGTCGAGTCGATTCCGTTTGCGCCGGCCGATCAGTACGCCGGAGAGATCGAGACATTTTGCGCCAGTGTTGCCGCCGGGCGACTGCTGGACCCTGCCGAAGATGGCGTGGCCAATATGCGCGTCATCGACGCCGTCCGTCGCGCGGCAGGACTTGCCTGACGGTGAACTAACCTGACGATGAACCGGTCGCCCACATCGCCCCGCGTCGTAAGCATCACCTTCTTTATCCCAGTTTTCCCGATGGCCGAATATCTGCAAATCGTGACGACGACCGCATCGCAGGAAGACGCGCGGGGAATTGCCGCCGCCTTAATCGAGCGTCGCCAGGCCGCGTGCGCGCAGGTGATCGGTCCGATCGAAAGCACGTACCGCTGGCAGGGAAAGATCGAAACAGCGCAAGAATGGCAATGCGTGATTAAGACGCGCGGCGCCCTCTACCCTGTCGTCGAGGCGACGATTCGCGAATTGCACGCCTACGAGGCGCCGGAGATTATCGCCACAGCGGTCGAAGCCGGCAGCGAAGCCTATTTGCTCTGGATCGATGAGCAAGTTTCGCCGCCGCCGGGCGACGTGCGAAAATAGGCGAAAACCCGCGGCTTACGGCGGTTTTGAGACTTCGATCTTGCTGGCTCCCCGGTTGGGCTTTGTTTGGTAAGATTGACTCATCCGTGCGCCGGCCATCGCTGAGGGAGGCGCTCTCCTAACCATTTGCCAATCCAGCTTGCGGTCCGCCCGTTGCCGAGGTTCATTGCAATGATACGAGAAGTTGCTAGTCCAGACGCCCCTGTTTGTGATATTCTGATTCGCAACGGCCAGATCTACGACGGAACCGGCCGGCCGCCGGAGCGTGGCGACCTGGCCATTCGCGGTCAAAAGGTTCTGGCCTCGGGGAAGGCGCTGCCGCATCGCGCCGCGCGCGAGATCGACGCCGGCGGCGGCTGGATCATGCCTGGCATGCTCGACGTCCACACGCATTACGACGCGGAGATCGAAGCGCTCCCTGGCCTCGAAGAATCGGTTCGCCACGGCGTGACGAGCGTGGTGATGGGCAATTGCTCGTTGTCGACGGCGCTTGGCACGAAGCGCGACCTGCTCGATCTGTTTTGCCGCGTCGAAAGTTTGCCGCGCGATCTGCTCAGCAAATGGCTGGGTGAAGAGCTGGCTTGGCGCGACGTCCGCGAATACTACGAACATTTGGACAAGTTGGCGATCGGACCGAATGTGTCGAGTTTTGTTGGCCACTCCAGCATTCGAGCCCACGTGATGGGGATGGAGCGCAGCCTGACGGTTAGCCGCCCCGAGCCGGCCGAGATCTGCAAGATGCAAGGCATCGTCGACGACGCCATGCAGTCTGGCTATTTGGGTCTGTCGATCGACATGCTCCCTTGGCATCGGCTGGACGGCGAGCGCTTCAAGGGAATTTCGGTTCCGTCGCAACACGCTACCTCGAGCGAATACCGCAGCCTGGCCGGCGTGGTGCGCAAGTGGGGACGGGTGTTGCAGGCCACGCCCAACGCGCTGACCAAATCGACGGTGGCCGTGTTGGCGATGCTTTCGAGCGGCGTGTTTCGCAAGCCGCTGCGGACGACAATCGTGGCGGCGATGGACGTGAAGACGAATCGCAGCGTCTACAAGATCGCGACGGTGGGCGCCACGGTGTTCAATCGCCTGTTTCGCTCGAATATCCGCTGGCAAACTTTGGCGGAGCCGTTTCTGAATTATTGCGACGGCGTCCACACGCCATTGTTCGAGGAATTTCCGACCGGTGTCGACGCCATCACCGCCACTCCGGCCGAGCGGCATGAGATGTTCCGCGATCCTAAATACCGCGCGGCGTTTCGGCGCGATTGGGAGACCGTCGGCGCGAGGATCTTTCATCGCGACCTGGACGATATGTTCATTGTCTCCTGCCCCTTGCCGCAAAGCGCGGGCAAATCGTTCAAGCAATTGGCCGACGAAGCACAGGCCGATCCGCTGGAATACTTTTTGGACCTGATTGCCGAGCACGACGACGCCGTCCGTTGGCGAACGGTGGTCACCAACGATCGCGACGCCCAGCGGCAATACTTATTTGCCCACGACACGGCCATGCCCGGCTTCAACGACTCCGGCGCTCACAATCGCAACATGGCCTTTCAGGATGGTGGATTGCAGATGCTGCACCAGGTGGTTCGCAACCCCCACGTGATGTCAGTCGAGCACGCGATCCACAAACTGACGAAAGAGACGGCCGACTGGATGGGGATCGAGACGGGCTCGATTCGCCCCGGCGATTGGGCTGACGTCGTCGTGATCGATCCCGAAAAACTCCGCGCCGGCCTGGGCGAGCCGGTGGAGCACACCGACGAGCGCATCGGCACAATGCGGATGGTCAAACGGACCGACGGCGTGGTCCGGCAAGTGCTAGTCGGCGGGCGCGTGGCGTTCGACGGCGGCAAGTTCGCGCCGGAGTTCGGCCAGGAACGCTTCGGGCGATTGTTGCGGTCGAAGCATTGAGTGACCGAACTGCTGTGCTGTGTGCTCAAAGATCTGAGGCTGGCGGTGATTAACTGCCGATGCGGCCCTGCTTACGCGAGGCTCTTTCGAACGAGGGCCCGCATCTTTTCTAAGCCGGTGTTGGCGACGAGCATAGCGTCCTGGTTCCAATACTCGCGGTTGAAAACTTCGAGCGACAGCATTCCCCGATAGCCAATCTCGCGCAGAATTCTGAGCAAGTCCGCGATCTGCGCCACGCCATCTCCCGGATAAACGCGGTGAGCGTCGGTGATTTCGGCTCGTGGGGGATTGGCCGGATAATCATTGAAGTGGAAGACGCCGATCGACGAGCCAGCGAGCAACTTCAGGCCGTCGATCTCCGAGCCTCCTTTAAAAAGGTGATAGACGTCCGGCAGGATGCTGGCTCCGGCCTGTCCGCAATCGGCGGCAACCATCAGGGCGGCGCCCAACGTGCCGAGCGTTTTGGAAAAACCCCAGACTTCGACCATCGGCGTCACCCTTGCTTTTTCGCCGAGCGCCAAAAGTTGTCCGTAGCGCTGGGCCGCTTTTCGCAAATCGAAATTGGCAATGTCGGTGGCGCCGACCGGCGGCGCGGCGAGGCGTTTGCCGCCGATGGCCGCGACCAACTCGAAATTTCGCCGCGCCTCGTCCATTGCCTTGGCGCGGCGCGCGTCGTCGTCGACGATCCATTCGAAGAAACCGATCACGCTTTCGACTGACAGATTCAAATCGCGCAGACGCTTGGCAAGATCGGCGAGCGAGCCGCCCCCTTTTACGTACTCGTCGATTTCGCGAATCCAGGGCTCAATCCCTTGATACCCGGCGCGGGCGACGATCTCGATCTCTTCGACCAGACCCAGATTCTGTCCGCGAATCGTGCTGGTGTTGAAGCAATAGCCGAATGGCTCCGCCGGGTTTGATTTTGGGGCGCTCGCTGGCGAAGGCTTTGGCTCCGCCGCGACGCCGGCGGCCGGTTCCGATAGGGAACCAGCCGCGACTGCGCCTAGGGCCAAACCGGTTTTTGCCAACATGGTGCGACGCCCAAGGTGAGGATTCATTACGGTGGATGCCACGGTTGGAGGGAAAGAGGGCGCCGGCCGCCCATCGACCAGTCTCAAATGTGGCCTGCCGCAGAGAGGGCCGTCAAGGGACGTCACGGCCGGGTTTGTGCCCCAATGCGGCGTCGATAAAGCGGTACGCCTCGCGGCGGGTCTCGGTGGGGAAGTCATGTTCGCAATCGGGATAGCGAATTTGCAGGTTTTTGGGAGCGCCCAGCAACTCGTAGATGTCCGCCGCCGCTTTCTCCGCCTTGCGCACACCGGCGACGTCGAAGTTCTCGTCCTTGGTCGGCGAGCAGGAGAAGAAGGCCCGCGGCGCGAGCGCCGCCACCACTTCGTAGAAATCGAACGGGACCCGATCGGGATCGAGCCCGTACCGGTCGCGCAGGCGCGGCATGTAGCGATCGCTGGTCCAGCCGGCGATTTTGCCGCCGTAATAATCGTGAAACGGCGTCCAACCGCAACTACTGACGATGACTTGCAATCGCTCGTCGAAAACGCCGACGAACATCGCGTTGTGCCCTCCCAGCGAATGACCGATCACGCCGATCCGCTTCGGGTTGACGTCGTTGCGATCACATAGCAGATCAACGGCGCGCATGTGATTGAAGATTCCCTTCATCGTTCCCGACGCGTACCCGCCGCGGCGAAAGTCATAATCCTTCAAACCGCCGAACGACGGATAGTCCGGCGCCAGGACCACGTAGCCACGCTGGGCCAGTTCCAGCCCATAGGCCTGATTCGCGCTCTTTCCCTCGCCGGCAACTTCACCCTTACCAATGGCCGAAGTCTGATGGAGCGCTAGCATGGCGGGCGAGCGCGTCCCTGCCGGCGCGTCGGGCAGGAAGAGATAGGCCGTGACGCGATCGCCGTCCCCACTGGCGAACGAGATCGTTTGCCGCCGCGTCCCCGCCTGCTTGGTTTCGTCAAGCACTTTCAGATCGAGCGCGGGGAGTTTCGTCCGATCCGATAGCGGGCCCATCGCTTGCTGCATGCCGGCCAGAATGTGCCGGCGGCGCGTCGCCCAGTCTTTCGCGTTGGCCACCGGTTGCTCGGCGCCGGCGTCGTCGAGATAGATTCGCAGCCGGGCGTGGTCTTTGTAGGCAGGCGCGTCCTGCGCGGGGACTGCCAGCGCTTCGGCTCCGCGGACTGTCGCGATCGTCAGCAGCGCGATCGCCAGCGCGGCAGGGAAGTTGATCGGCGAGCGTGGCATGAGCAAGCAGGACATGCCTTGCATTGTACGCTGCCTTTGAAGCGTCCGAAATGACGTTCATTTGGCAACGACCGAGAACACGGACGTGAGAGCGCATCCAACGGAGCGACGGGCGCCTTAGCGACGAATGCGACGGCGGGCGACAGCGATCAGCGCGAAAAATGCGGCGCTGCCGGCGAGCGCCACGGAAGAGGGCTCCGGAATGATCGCCATGATCTCGCTGCGATAGACCGAGAGATCCGCCATGTAGGACACATTCCCAAAGACAGCCGAGGTGTTCGGGTTCTGATTGGCAAAGATTCCTTCGTCAATATTAATACCGCTCAATTGCCACACTCCGCCAACCTGCCGGAAGGCGCCGCCGCCCGAATCACCAGGCGTAAGCTGGAACTCACTGCTCGTGCCACCGAACTGCGAGAAGTTGGTGGTAAAGTTAGCGACATAGGGGGGCGTGCCGCCGGCGCCGAACGCCGTATAGACGGTGCTGGCCGACGAAACCAAATTGTCTCCCCAGCGCATGTCTTGGCCGGCGTTTAGAGCGTAGCCGGTATACATCGCCGGGCTTGAGCCAGTAAACGTCGAATTGTACGTTTGCGAAAAAGCACTCGAGCGATCGCGGCCGCGACCAACATCCAGGAGGTAGGCGCTCGTCAAGGGGGATGAGCTGGCGATTGCCGGCACGGCGACCGACGGCGCCGGGTGCGTGCCATCGATGTGAAGATGAAGCAATTGCAGGTCGGTGGGCTGACCGCGCGCCGCCAAAGGCACCGACAAATCATTCGGGTTGGTCAGAACTTGCGTTGCGTCGATCGTGTAGACAATTCCGCCGATGTTAGTCGTCGCCGAATTGAGATGCGCGGCGGAGATGGCCCAGTCGTTGCCGAGATAAACAGAAGCGCCAGCTCCGTAGATCCCTACACTGGGCCAATAGGAGAATCCAGCAGGGACAGAACCGGCCGTGCCGTTGATGCTTTGATTGTTATCGCCCGCCACGATGACGGCAGACGCAGTCCGGCAGCAACAAAGCGCGACAATAGCGCAAAGCACGGCCACCAAATTATTGAACTTCATTAGCTGATTCTCTCAGTCGGCTGTTCTATACAGTGGCTTGCTCGCAGGATCACTCTAACGGCACA
>DASXPZ010000319.1:0-2917 GCA_036493275.1 Pirellulales bacterium | reverse complement strand
CCTTTGACCGCGTCAAGCGCCGGCTGGAGACCGAGGCGCCGATTCAACTTTTCGGCCACGAGTTTTGCGCGCGGATCGTTGAAGTCGGCGCCGGCGTGGACGAAACGCGATTTCGCGTGGGGGATCGTGTCGCGGCCCGAGCCAAGCTCCCCTGCCAGGATTGTTCGCTCTGCCATTCCGAGCGCAGCAATCTTTGCCGTCGAGGGCCGGTGATCGGCTTTGACCTGCCGGGCTGCTTTTCCGAAATCGCGCTCCTCCCAGAAATTGCGCTCGTCAAGGTCGACGATCGGATCTCCGACAGCGAGGCCGCTTGCCTGCAATCTCTCAGCGATAGCGTGGCCGCCGTCGAAACGGCGCAATTGCAAATGGGCGACACGGTGGTCATCCTCGGCCAAGGCAGCATGGGACTGGAGTGCCTGCAAATCGCGCGGATCAGCGGCGCAGGGTTGATTATCACCGTCGACGTGCGAGACGAAGCGTGCCAGGTTTCGCGCGAATTGGGCGCCGACGTCGCGCTGAACGCCCGCTCGGACGACGTCATCGCGGCGATTCGCGAGCGAACCGGCGGCAATGGCGCCGATGTGGTCTTCGAGTGCGCGGGCGGAAGCCCCAAACAGGGATTGGCCGGCCATCAGACGCTTTACCAGGCAATCGAGGCGGTTCGCTCCGGCGGAAAGATTATCGGCGTTTCGTGGTTCGGCGGGCCGCTCGAGATCAACGTTGACCTGTTGCGCGAACGGAGCTTGCGATATCTGTTCCCAGACGTCAGCACCGAGGCCCACTTGGAGCACACCGTGCGACTGGTGGCTTCGGGTCGCGTGCGGCTGAAGCCGACGATCACGCACGTCCTCTCAGGCATCGAAACAGTCCCGCAAGCCTTCGACGTCACAGCCAACAAAGGACAATCGAAGGCGATCAATCCGGCCCAGGTGATGATGAAAGCCTAAGCGCGACGCAGCTTGTCGCAAACGCGGGTAATTTCTCTCTTTGATTAAAATCCTGCCATGCGAATAGCCTGCTAGCACTCGATATGGGCAGAATATCAGGCGGCGACGCCAATCCAGCGCATTCGGGCTCCTGAGTCCTCTGTACTCACACGGCCATGTGGGACTAAGCTTCTGCCCCGCTCGACAGGCCCGCATGTCCCGCAGCAGCGCCGTCGGGCGCCGCCGATTCCAGCATGCCCCGCCGCAGCCGCGCGCAAAAATCAATGGAGTGACGATGCGGCCCAACCTGAAATCTATTGCTTCACGCTTGTCATCGTTTGTTTTGTTGCCCGCCGCGCTCGGGGGCGCACTGCTGGCGGGACTCGTGTTGATCGTGCTTGCGCCGCGCGCAACTGCCCAGAACGCGCCGGCGCCGGCGGCCGAAGCAAGCGCCAAGTCCGCGCTGGACGACGTGCTGGCGAAGCGAAAAGAACTAGCCGCCCAACTCGAGACGCTCAACAAGAAGAACAACGATCAAGCCAGCGGCGACGAGGCGACGAACGTCTCCGCCGCGGAAGACGAAATCGAATTTCTGGAAACGCTCGACGGCGTCTACGCCCAGCAGCAAGTTCGTCTCGAAGAGAGACAAGAACTCCAGGCAGAGGTGGCCCAGGCCGCGGCCGATTTGGAATCGTTCCGGAAATTCGGACCGAACGAGGCGAAGCCCTATTCGTTCTTGCTGCTCGAAGATCTTCGCGACGAGCTGACGTCCGAAGAAGATCGCAGCGAGGCCTTGGCGGCCGATCTCAAGCCGGCGAAGCTGATGTTGGAAGCAGCCCAGGCCCACTTTGCGCAGGCCGAAAAGAACCGTCGCCGCGCTCAAGAGCTAGTCAGTGAAAACAAGGAGAAAGAGCGAACCGACGCCTTGGCCAACGCTCTCAAATTGGCTCAGCGCGAAAGCCGCATTCAAGAAGCCCTGATCCTGGTGCGAAAATTGGAAATCGAAGTACGCACGCTCCGCTGCGATTTATGCACGGCGCGAAAAACACAACTGACCGAGAAGATCGAGCGTATCGGTCAAGACGTGCGCTTCACCGAGCACGACTTGCAAGATCGACTGCGCGCGCTGACCAAAAACGACGCCGAACTGAACGCCAGGCTCACCGAAGTCCAATCGCGGGTTAAGCAGGCCGAGTTGAAGCAGAACGCGGATATTCAAGACCTGCGCGATTTGAAGACGCCGCCGTCGATCGTCGATCTGGCCGTGGCGTCTTGGCGCGTCGCCCGCGATGCGCAGCAGCTAGAGATCTCGATGTTGAACGAGCGGCTTGGTGACAACAAAAGCTGGCGCCACTACTGGGAGTGTCGTTACGCGGTCGAGACCGGCGCCGCCAAGCCGGAAGAAATTGCCGAATGGCACGAAAGCCTCTCCGAATTGATCGACGAGATGGGCGCCAATCGGCACTCGCTCGAACAACGGATCGAGTCTTCGCGCATCGAGCAGGCCAAGGTCGTGCAGCGGATGCGAGACAGCGACGATCCGCGAACCAAGAAATGGGGTGATTTCCAGTGCATTCAATGGCAGAAGCTGCGCGATATTTGCGAGTCGCACCTGGTGCAGCTCAAAGTCAGCCAACGCTGGTCAGACCGCTTTCTGGAAGAGATCGAAGCAAAGCTGGAGCCCGCCGGCAAGGAATCGTGGCGAACCGTCGCCGAGGCAAAACTCGCCTCCGTCTGGGCCTGCGAGCTGGTGAGCGTGGGGGATGAGCCGATCACCATCGGTAAGGTGGTCACGCTCCTTCTCTACCTGCTTCTGGGAATGATCGTCGCCAAGGTTTTGAGCCGCATTCTGGGCCGACGGATCTTGCCGCGCTTTGGACTCAACGAAGGGGCGGCGCACGCGGTGCAATCGATCGCCTTCTATACACTGGCCACCATGTTTGGCGTGATGTCGTTCGAAATGGTCCATGTGCCGCTCTCGGCGTTCACGT